>JAZNUA010000098.1:0-24316 GCA_045592045.1 Congzhengia sp.
TAAAATAGAGGCATTAGACTGCGGTGCCGATGACTACTTAACAAAGCCATTCTCTGTTGAAGAACTCCTTGCAAGGCTCAGAGTTACACAAAGAAGATTAAGCTATCAAAACCAAGCGGGAGCATCAGAATCAATTTTCACAAACGGAAAGCTTAAAGTTGATTATGCTGCAGGCTGTGCATATCTTAATGATGAAGAAATGCACCTTACCCCGACAGAATATAAGCTGCTTTGTGTGTTGTCGCAAAATGTAGGAAAGGTGCTTACACATAAATTTATTGCAGAGAAAATTTGGGGCAGCGCATGGGAAACGGATATAGGCTCCCTTCGGGTGTTTATGACAACACTAAGAAAAAAGATTGAAAAGCTTCCTGACTCTCCGCAGTATATCCAGACGCATATAGGTGTCGGGTACAGAATGATGAAGGTTGAATAGATGTCTATTTAACAAAGAAACTGGCATCTAAATCGTTCGGCTCTTCCAAAAAGAGAGTTACACCTTACGGTGTGTCGCTCTCTTTTTTTATTTGTTAATATTCGGATTATCTGTTCTTTCCAATAAATAGTCAACAGAAACCTGAAAGTAATCGGCAATTCGTATTAACTCGTTAATGCCCGGTTCTCGCATCCCGGTTTCGTATCGACTGATTGTATTTTGATTTGTATTTAAATCTATTGACAATTTCAGTTGTGATATTCCTTTTTGCTTTCTTAATTCTTTTAATCTCATAAAAACACCCCTTGACTTCATTATCCCATAATGGTATAATAAAAATAATCCCGATATGGTATATTTTGACCAAGGGAGCATGTTCTATGATTGATACAGAAACAAAATCAGGCGACATTTATGTTTATAGTGTATACTTTTTGGAGGGTACGGAATGGGGAAATAAAGAAGCCTCGGTCAGTGACATAAAAAGTATGCTTATAAAATATCTATAAAATACTAATATTAAGGAGGAAAATGTATGGAAAAAAGAAGAAGTAAAGTTTTATTAGTTGCTACTGCATTAGCAACTGTATATGTAGTATATTTAATTACATACTTCTTTGGCACGACGGCAAATGCAGAAGGAGCAGAGGCATTAGGCGGAGCTATTGCAACAGCCTTGGTTATGCCGCATATGATTATGTTTTTAGTTGGTGCGGTTTTTGGTTGGATAGGCGTTTTTGCAAGAAAGAGTTGGGCTGCTTTGGTAGGCGCAATTTTATATTCTTGCGGCACTTTATTTTTCCTGATGTATGCAATGTTTGGTGTGCCGATTTTAATTTTAGGATTTATCGGATACAGCAAACAGAAAAAATTAAATAAAGCGGAATAAAGCAAAGCCATACAGTAGGAGGGGTACTCCTTAAGGGGTGCCCCTCAATACATGGTTATTTTTTAATGATTTCGAAACGACATCTCAAAATAATTATGTACTAAAATTGCATATTATTGACAAGTAGTGTAGAACAGGATAAAACGCTATAACATTTAAAGGAGAGATTTTGATGAAAAACAGAAGATTGTTAATTTTATTATTGATATGTGCTTTGAGTGTGCATTTGGTTGCGTGTGCTCCCAACAACACCGAAATCGGAGATGTTGCTTCTGAAGAAAA
Source organism: Congzhengia sp. (assembly GCA_045592045.1). Taxonomy (GTDB): domain Bacteria; phylum Bacillota; class Clostridia; order UBA1381; family UBA9506; genus Congzhengia. Next base: position 1,608 of record JAZNUA010000098.1, read on the forward strand.
AACGCAAAAAGCGCAAGAAGTTGCAGAAAAAGTTTTTGTAGACGATGAAAATTGCACATTCAAAATCACGGGGATTGAACCAGATAATTTGTGGGGTTATACCTTAAAAGTTGATTTGGAAAACAAAACAGATAAAAATCTAATGTTTTCATTAGAGGATGTCTCAGTTAATGGTTATATGTGTGATCCTTTTTGGGCTAATTCAGTACAAGCGGGAAAAAAAGCAAAAAGTGATATTTCGTTTAGTGTAGAAGAGTTTGAAGAGCTTGGGATTACAGATGTTGAAGAAATAGAATTTACGCTTTCTGTATATGATGAAGATAATTGGGATACACCTCATTTCGTAGAGGAAACCTTCACATATATTATTAACAAGTAATTGTATATCGCATCATCTTAGATATGATAGCAAAGAAAAGAGCCTGTGCAAATTTACAGGCTCTTTTTTGTATTTTGCATCTGCAATATTTAAAGGCAACTGAACCTGCTTGACAAAATTAGAAGATTATTATATAATACATTTGAATGATTGTTCAAATGTTTGTTTTTAGGAAGGAGGTCAAAATGGCAGATTTTTGTGAATATATGCATGTTCATCAGGAAATTATTGAAAAAGTGCAAAAAAAAATGCCCGACGAAGAAGAACTTTTTAATTTGTCGGAATTTTATAAGGTGTTTGGCGACAGTACAAGAATAAAAATATTGTATGCACTTTTTGAAGCAGAAATGTGCGTTTGTGATATAGCACAGCTTTTGAATATGACTGTTTCAGCCATATCGCACCAGTTAAGAGTGCTCAAAAACGCGAGGCTCGTAAAACAAAGGCGAAATGGAAAAACCGTGTTTTACTCACTATCTGACGACCATGTGCGAACAATTATATCTATGGGAGTAGAACATATAGAGGAATAAATTATTATTGAGGGGATTATTATGAAAAAGATATTTTTAATTGAAGATTTGGACTGTGCTCATTGCGCAGCAAAAATGGAAGAAGCAGTAAAGAAGATTGACGGTGTAGCAGATGCCTCGGTGAACTTCATAAAGTCACAGATTACAATAGAGGCAGATGATGAAATCTTTGACAAAGTAGTAAAGCAAGCCGCAAAGGAATGTAAAAAGATAGAGCCTGATGCAGAGATTATTCTGTGAGGAGAAATTATGAGTAAAAAACAAAAAAGGGAACTTAAAAGAATAATAATTTCATCAATGTTCTTTGTTACCGCGTTTTTTGTTGAAGGTATTAAACTGGGTGTGCTGCCTGTATCGTATATACTTTCGGCGTGTGCGTTTTTAGTATGCGGTTGGCAAAGCATAGTGCGAGCGGTAAAAAATTTAGTGCGGCTAAATCCTTTGGATGAGCACTTCCTGATGACTGTCGCGTCATTGGGGGCTTTTGCTATTGGTGAGCCTATAGAGGGAGCAGCCGTTATGGTGTTTTACAGAATAGGCGAGCTTTTTCAAGGCATTGCCGTTTCAAAAAGCAGAAAGTCAATCGCTTCTTTAGCTGATATTGCACCTGAGTTTGCTGGCGTTTTGCGTGATGGCGAGTATATAGAGGTTTTACCTGAAGAGGTTGCAAACGGTGATATACTTTTAATTAAGGCAGGAGAAAAAGTCCCTGTTGACTGTTGTGTCAATGATGGAATTTCTACTGTTGATACAAAAGCCGTAACAGGCGAAAGTATGCCTGTATCAGTGTCTGCAGGAAGCAAAATAATAAGCGGTAGCGTTAATTTAAGCGGCGTTTTATATTGCACGGCAGAAGCAACTTATAAAAACTCAACTGTGGCAAAAATTCTGGAGCTTACAGAAAACATGTCCTCCAGAAAGTCAAAATACGAAAGCTTTATTCATCGCTTTGCCTTAATTTATACACCTGTTGTTGTGGGATTGGCGGTTTTATTGGCAGTAGTACCGAGTATTATTTTTAAAAATCCTTTAGAATGGATAAGGCGGGCGCTTACATTTTTGGTTATTTCATGCCCCTGTGCTTTAGTGATATCTGTACCCTTGGCGTTTTTTGCAGGATTGGGCAAAGCGTCAAAAAACGGTATCTTGATTAAAGGCTCTAACTTTTTAGAAAGTCTTGCCAAAGCTGATACTGCTGTTTTTGACAAAACAGGCACACTTACAACAGGCGATTTTTCTGTGCTTGAGGCTATGCCGAACAACATAGAAAGAGAAGCACTTATGCAAATTGCCGCATCCTTGGAAAGTTATTCAAATCACCCTGTGGCAGAAGCAATAGTCAAGGAATTTTCAGGAGAACGCGTAACTTTGAAAAATTATAAGGAATTATCAGGGTTAGGGGTTTATGCTGAAAGTGAAAACGGGGTGGTTTTGGCGGGAAATAAGAAGCTTTTAGAAAAATACGGTGTTGAGTGTTGTGAAGAAGAAACCAACGGCACAACAGTATTTATTGCACAAAATGGAGTGTTTTTAGGCTCAATACGAGTTGGTGACACAATAAAACCTAATGCGCAAAAGGCTTTAAATAGCCTCAGAGCTGCAGGAGTTAAAAAGACAATTATCTTAACGGGAGACAGACACATTTCAGCTGAAAGAGTAAAAAAATCAGTAGGAGCAGATGAGGTAAGGTATGAGCTTTTGCCACAACAAAAGGTGGAAGAAGCAAAGAAAATTATGGAAAAATCAAAATCTATGATTTTTGCAGGTGACGGCATAAATGATGCGCCCGTAATGACGATGGCAGATATAGCAATATCTATGGGAAAACTCGGGCAAGACGCTGCTATTGAGGCGTCTGATGTGGTAATAACAGACGATAACTTAGAAAAAATTTCACAGGCAATCAAGATATCCAGACAAACAGTTGGTGTAGCAAAAGCAAATATAATCTTTTCTATTGGCATTAAGGCGGCTGTTTTGATTTTGGGAGCAGCAGGATGGGCGAGCGTCTGGGCGGCAGTTTTTGCTGATGTTGGGGTGTGTGTAATTGCCATTTTGAATTCAATGAGATTACTTAAAAAATCATAATCAAATAAAACTTGGGAAAATCCCAAGTTTTATTTGATTTTACAAGCCGAGTATGATATAATTAAATCGTATGATTATAATTTTCGTAAGGAGAGGAAAGAAATGGCTAAACTTACATTTTCGGGTGGTATTCATCCATCAGGCAAAAAAAACCTGACGGCAACGAAGCCTTTGGTACATTTAGCTGCCCCCGAACTTTTATATTTTCCTATGGGTCAGCATATAGGCGCACCGCTTAAGCCTGTTGTTTCTGTGGGTGACCGGGTATTAAAGATGCAAAAAATTGCTGATACCGATGCGTTTATGTCAGCTCCACTGCATGCTTCTGTTTCGGGTAAGGTTAAGGATATCGGTCTTTATCTTAACCATACAAATTCAAAAGTTCCTACAATCGTTATTGAAAATGACGGACTTGATGAAGAGGCAGAGCCTTTGCACAATTTGGATATAAACAATATGTCTCCGGAAGATATGAGGAAAATTATCCGTGAGGCAGGTATTGTAGGTATGGGCGGTGCAGGTTTTCCTACGCATGTAAAGCTTTCGCCTCCCCAGGATAAAAAAATCACAGATTTAATAGTGAATGCAGCAGAGTGTGAGCCATACTTAACATCTGACAGGCGAGTAATTATGGAAATGGCAGATGATGTTATTGGCGGCCTTTTGGCTATTATGCGGTTGCTTAACTTAGAAACCAGCGTAATCGGCATTGAAGATAACGCACCTGAAGCCATTAAACTATTAGAAGAAAAAACAAAAGGCACAGGCATTGGCATTCAGGTTTTGAAGAAAAAATATCCTCAGGGCTCTGAAAAGCAGATAATTAACGCCATAACAGGCAAAGAAGTTCCTATGGGCAAGCTTCCTATGGATGTGGGTTGTATTGTTATAAATGTGGGCACTGTTGCAGAGATTTACAGAGCTTTGGCTAAGGGTATTGCACTTCACAGAAGAATTGTTACTGTTTCGGGTGATGCAATAGCTAATCCTTCAAACATCTACGCTCGTATAGGTACGCCATTTAAGAATATTACTGAAGCTTGCGGAGGCTTTTCAAAGGAACCCCAGAAAATCATTATGGGCGGTCCCATGATGGGTATTGCCGGAATAAATTTAGACATTCCCGTTGTAAAAGGAACATCCGGCTTGCTTTTGTTCAGTGACAAATACGCTTATAAGCGAGAAGAATTAAACTGTATCCGTTGCGGTAAATGTGTTTCGGTTTGTCCTATGAAGCTTATTCCTACAACACTGGATTTATACAGCCGTCGCAACGACACAGAAACTCTGGTAAAGAACAATATTATGAACTGTATGGAATGCGGAAGCTGTACATTTGTTTGCCCGTCAAAAAGGCATTTAGTGCAGACGATTCGTTTAGGTAAGCAACTTACAAACGCAAAAAGAGCAAAGGAGGCTAAGAAATAATGGAAAATATGATAGTTTCAGCTTCTCCTCATATAAGGTCTGAAAAAACAACATCAGGAATTATGCGTGATGTGTGTATAGCACTTACACCTGCTTTGGTTGCATCTGTGATTTACTTTGGTGTAAGAACACTTTTTATTATAGCCCTTTGTATGATTTTTTGTGTAGGTGCAGAATTTTTGTGGCAAAAAATTTTAAAAAAGCCCATAACAATTTCTGACGGCACAGCAGCTGTTACAGGTATGCTTCTTGCGTTTAATATGCCTGTTTCTGTTCCATGGTGGATGTGCTTAATCGGCTCTTTGGTAGCAATTATTATTGTTAAGCAATTTTTTGGTGGCATGGGACATAACTTTATGAATCCTGCTTTAGCAGGCAGAGCATTCTTGCTTGCGTCCTGGCCTGTACTTATGACTACATGGACCGATCCCTTTACAACGGGATTTTTCATCCCTGCTGATGTAGTTTCATCTGCCACACCATTAGCTATTATCAAAGGTTCAGCAACGGGCGAAATGCCAAGTGTTTTAAATATGTTCTTAGGAAATGTGGCAGGATGTCTGGGCGAAACCTCAGCACTTGCAATACTTTTGGGTGGGGCGTACTTAGTATACAGAAAAGTAATAACAGTAAGTATTCCACTTACATTTATTTTAACGGTTGCAGTACTTGCATTTATTTTCCCCAGTGCAGGATTAGGAAATTTTGAAAGCGTGGGAGTTAACCTGTTCAGTGGCGGCTTAATGCTTGGTGCAATATTTATGGCAACAGACTATGTAACCTCGCCAATAACAGCTAAGGGACAGATTATTATGGGACTTGGCTGTGGTATTTTGACATTCGTTATAAGACGCTTTGGCGGATATCCCGAAGGTGTAACTTATGCAATTCTTTTGATGAATGTGGCAACACCATTGATTGACAGATTTACAATGCCTAAACCTTTCGGCTATGTGAAGCAGAAGAAAGGGGGCAACAAATAATGCAAAAAAGTGAGAATCCCATTGTTTTATCGGCGGTGCTTTTGATAATTTCAGTAATTGTGGCTCTTTTGCTGGCTTTTACAAATTCAATCACAAAGGAAAAAATTGCAGAAAATACTCAAAACGAGCAAAATCTTGCAAAGCAAGAGGTTTTGCAAGATGCGAAAAAATTTGAAGATTTAAATTACGCTGATGGTTTTGTCAACGCTGTATTTGCAGGCAAAGATGGAGAAGGCAAGACAGTTGGTTGGTGCGTAAATGTTAAGCCTAACGGCTACGGTGGAGAAATCGACTTAATGGTTGGAATAACGCTTGATGGTAAGCTTTCTGGCATTAAGGTTGTTTCAAATGCTGAAACAGCAGGACTTGGTGCAAAATGCACCGACACCGCATTTTCAGGACAGTTCGCAGGAAAAGAAACACCACTGACTGTTATTAAAAACGGCGAAGCGAAAAATAACGAAATAGTTGCCATAACAGGTGCTACGATTACAAGTTCAGCGGTGACGGATGGAGTAAATGCCGCTTTTGATGCAGTGAATAAAATAGGAGGTGGCACAAATGAGTAATTTTAAAGAATTGACAAAAGGCTTACTCAAAGAAAATCCCATATTCGTTCAGTTTTTGGGAATGTGTGCTACCTTGGCCGTATCGACCTCCGTTGTTAACGGTCTAGGTATGGGTCTTTCTACTATGGTGGTTTTAGTGGCATCAAACATTATAATTTCTTTAATCAGAAACCTTATACCAAACAAGGTAAGAATAGCGGCATATATCATAGTTATTGCAGGTTGTGTTACAGCGGTAGAAATGGCACTGAAAGCTTTTGTGCCTGAGCTATCAAAATCTTTGGGCATATTTATTCCGTTGATTGTTGTAAACTGTATTATTTTAGGTCGTGCAGAAGCCTTTGCTTCTAAGAACAGTGTTTTAAAATCAGCTCTTGACGGTATCGGTATGGGTTTAGGATTTACACTTGCTCTTTGTATTTTAGGTACAATCCGTGAAATTCTAGGGAACGGCACCTTTTTGGGAATGCAGGTTTTTGGCGAAGGATTCCAGCCTGCGACAATTTTGATTTTGCCTCCGGGTGCATTTATTGTGCTTGGTATTGTTTTGGCAATAATCAACATAATTTCTTTCAGAAAAAAAGAAAGGAGCGATAAGTAATGGCATTATTTTTAGAACTGGTACTCCTTTCATTGACAACGATTTTAGCAAACAACTATGTTTTGGTTAAGTTTTTGGGTATTTGTCCGTTTTTGGGCGTATCCAAAAAGGTAGGCACAGCAGTAGGTATGAGTGTTGCAGTAACATTCGTTATGACGGTGGCGTCAGTTGTCACATACTTTGTACAAAAATTGTTAGTAGGCTTCGGTATAGAATATATGCAGACGGTTGCATTTATTTTAGTAATCGCAGTTTTGGTTCAGGTTGTTGAAATGGCAATCCAGAAATTCTCGCCTGCATTGTACGGAGCTTTGGGCATATACTTGCCCCTGATTACCACCAACTGTGCAGTTTTAGGTGTTGCACTCTTAAATGTACAGGAGGGCTTTGACTTTGTGCATACTTTAGTTTACAGCTTTTCTGCAGGACTTTCATTTATGCTTGCCATTGTGCTTTTTGCAGGTGTGCGTGAAAGATTGGAAACAGCAGATATTCCAAAAGCATTGCAAGGTTTTCCCATTGCGCTGGTTACGGCAGGTCTTTTGGCATTGGCGTTTTTAGGGTTTTCGGGCATGAAGTTTTAAGGAGGTATAATTATGGATATATTAGTGCCAATTTTAGTGCTCGGAATAATGGGTGCTGCTTTCGGCGTGTTGTTGGGTGTTGCCGCTAAAGCGTTCAGGGTCAAAAAAGACGAAAGATTGGATAAAATCAGCGAGCTTTTGGCTGGTGCAAACTGCGGCGGATGCGGTTATCCAGGCTGTGCAGGCTTTGCAGAAGCCTTACTCTCAGGTGAGGCAAACATTTCTGACTGTCCTAGCACAAAGGCAGAAAATAAAGAAAAAATCGCAAGTATCCTAGGTGTTTCTGTAGGTGAAAAAGTGCCTATGGTTGCAATGGTCATGTGTAGCGGTACTTGTTCAAATGTTGCATTAAACCACCAATATGACGGCATTACCGATTGTGTTGCGGCAGCTCGCTATGGCGGCAGTGATAAGGCGTGTGCCTTTGGTTGTATTGGCTTTGGAAGCTGTGCGCATGTTTGTCCCTTTGGTGCAATTTCTATTGAAAACGATATAGCGACGGTAGACAGGGATAAATGTGTAGCCTGCGGCGCTTGCGTTGACATTTGTCCTCACAATGTAATTAAGCTTGTAGAGAAAAAACAAAGGACCTTTGTAAAATGTGTATCAAAGGAAAAAGGTGCAAACATTAAAAATATTTGCTCGGCAGGTTGTATCGGATGTAAAATCTGCGAAAAGAACTGTCCGAAAGATGCAATCCATGTTGTAGATAATGTGGCATCTATTGATTATGAAAAATGTGTGAACTGCGGAATTTGCGCAAGTAAATGTCCCAAAAAGATTATAGACTTTACAAAAATAGACGGCACAAAGCCATATGTTTTAAATCAGCAATAAAAATTGAACCCCTATGTTATGACTATAAGTAACATAGGGGTTTTTATATTCTGTTTTTGCAAAGTAAGTTATTTCTTAAACATAGTGCCGATACCTGTGTCGGTAAAGATTTCCAGAATTATTGAATGCAAAATTCTTCCGTCTATAATATGTACACGATTGACGCCTTTGCTTACTGCATCCATACAGGCGCGGCTCTTTGGAATCATACCACCTGTGATTGTTCCGTTTTCGATTAAGGTTTCCGCATTTTCTGTTGTAATTTCAAAGATGATGTTACCTTCGTTGTCTTTTACGCCCTCAACATCAGTCAGGTAGATTAGTTTTTCGGCTTCCATTGCGGTAGCAACTGCCGATGCTACGGTATCTGCGTTGATATTGTAACTCTGACCGTTTTCGTCGGTTCCGATAGGTGCAATAACAGGAATATAACCGCCGTCGCAAAGCGACTTTATTATGGTAGAGTTTATTTTTGTTATTTTTCCTACGAAGCCTACATCAATTTTATTTCCCTCTGTATCCTCAGTCAAAGGAACACATTCTATGATTTTGCCGTCTATGCCGCAAAGTCCTACGGCATTGCCGCCGTTGATATTTATGTTAGAAACGACCTCTTTGTTGGTTTTGCCCACGAGAACCATCTGGGCGATTTTTATCGTGTCTTTATCTGTGACACGAAGTCCATTTACAAATTCGCTTTCCACATGGTGAGTTTTTAACTCTGCTGAAATGTCAGGCCCACCGCCGTGAACAATAACAGGATTCATACCTACATATTTTAACAGGGTAATATCTTCCATAACTGTTCTTTTTAAGTCTTCGTTAATCATAGCGTTACCGCCGTATTTGATAACGATTGTTTTGTTGTGTAGCTTCTGTATGTAGGGGAGCGCTTCTGTCAATATCCCGGCGCGCTTTATAAGTTCTTCTATTGTGTTCATTGTTAATCTCCTTTATTATAGATAGTAGCCTGCAAAGTCAAGACCTTCGTCTTCGGGCAAACCGAATAAAATATTCATATTCTGCAATGCCTGACCTGCAGCGCCTTTAATAAGATTGTCAATTACTGCAACGACTATTACGCGATTTAATCTTTCGTCAATGGTCAGTCCGATGTCGACATAGTTTGAGCCTGTAATATTTTTGATTTCGGGGAGAGTATCTAAAACCCTTACGAATTTTTCATTCTTGTAGAAATCTTTATAAATATTTAAAAGCTCTTCTTTTGTGCAGGTGGTTTTAAGATTCGCGTATTCTGTTACAAAAATACCGCGCTTCATAGGAACCAAATGTGGAGTAAAGGACAAAACGATGTCTTCGCCTGCCAAAAGGGACAATTCTTGTTCTATTTCAGATGTGTGACGATGGGTTGCTACCTTGTAGGCTTTCATCGTTTCGGTACATTCAACAAAGTGGGTCTGTTGTGACAAGCCTCTGCCTGCGCCCGACACGCCTGATTTTGCATCGATTATGATATTTTTTGTTTCTATCATACCCTTTGCAACTAAAGGAGCTAGTCCCAAAATCGAACAGGTTGTGTAACAACCGGGATTACCAATAAGTGTTGATTTTTTGATTTTATCTCTGTGAAGCTCGCAAAGACCGTAAACGGACTCTTCTAACAATTCGGGGCAAGCGTGCTCAACACCGTACCATTTTTCGTAAACTTTGATGTCATTATAACGAAAGTCGCCAGATAAATCGATGACTTTTAAGCCTTTTGTGTGAAGCTCTTTGATTACTTCATGGGATACACCATGTGGAAGTGCTGTAAACACAACATCGCATTTTTTTGCTGCAACCTCTGGGTCGGCCTCCTCCAAAACGATGTCGCAGATGTTTTTCAGTGATGGAATAACATCTGACATTTTCTGACCGGCAAAGGATTTTGATGCAAGCATTGTAATTTCTGCATTTTTATGAGCACAAAGCAAGCGCACCAATTCAGCTCCTGCATAGCCTGTTGCGCCTAAAACGCCAACTTTAATCATATTTGTTACTTCCTTTCAAAAAAACGATATATGCATTATTATACAGTACGATGCATAAAAATGCAATATGCATTTGTGATAAATTTAATGTTTATAAATTGTAAAAATTGTCTATAATGTGCATAGTATCACAAAAACGGAGTGAAATCAATATGAAAAACAAATTTTTAAGAAACTGTATAATATGTATATTTTTATCGCTTTTGGTGTTGATAGGCATTTGCGAGCAGATACAGGGAGACATCGCCGATGGGATTGTAAGATTACACATTGTGGCAAACAGTGATAAAGAAATCGACCAGCAGATAAAGCTCAGCGTCCGTGATGCTATTATAAAATCACAGGAGGAGATTTTTCCTGATGGAATGAAAAAGAAATTGGCCCCTTATGAAAAACGAAAAATAATCGAAAAAGCTAAAAATATTCTAAGAGAACGGGGCGTAAATTATGGTGTGGCTGTTGAAACAGGGAGTTTTTTCTTTCCAACAAAAAAGTATGACAATATAACTCTGCCTGCAGGAGAATATGATGCAGTGCGAGTGGTATTGGGAGAAGGTAAAGGGAAAAACTGGTGGTGCGTTATGTATCCTCCTCTTTGTTTTAGTGAAAGTGCAATAGGGAAAATGAACGAAAAAAGCGATGCTATATTAAAGGAAAGTATGGGGGATTTCCAGTATGCTATTATATCGGAAGAAAACATAAAAACTGTACCTGCATTTAAATTGGTAGAAATGTGGCAGAGTTTTAAAGAAAAAATCAAAAAGAATTTGTAACACAGAAGAAATAATAGTTTAATAAAACTATATTTGGGAAGATAAAAATAAAGTCGTACAATATAATGTATAAAAAGGCTGAAAGTGGCTTGGTATGCGAGTTTTCGAGATGTTGCATATCTGGTTGCTTTCGGCTTTTTATAGATATAAGCAATACAATATCTTGTATATTACAGTTATATTTCAAAAAAATTAAAAAAAATATAAAAAAACACTTGCAAAATTGACAGAAATGGTTTACAATATAATTAAAGTGGTTGAAAGTGGTGGAAAAAGGTTAGAAAGGAGGCCGTAAAATGTTTTTTGGTGAATATCAACACACATTAGATGTAAAAGGAAGAATGTTTGTTCCCGCTAAATTTCGTGATGAGCTTGGTGAAAAGTTTATAGTTACTATCGGCCTCGACAAGTGCCTGTTTGTTTTTCCGTATGATGCATTTATGGTTTATAAGGAGAAGCTGGATGCGATTTCTCTGGCTAATCGGGACGCGCGAGAATTTACAAGATTTTTCTTTGCGGGAGCTTGTGAATGCGAACTTGATAAACAGGGCAGAATAATGCTTCCTCAGAAACTTCGACAGTACGCAAAGCTTGAAAAAGATGTTACAGTTGTAGGCGTTTCCGGTCGTGTGGAAATCTGGGATACTGAATCGTGGGAATCAACCCACAGTATTGAGAACTTCAGTCCTGATGAATTTTCAGAAAAAATGGAGCTTTTAGGATTCTAAATTGGAGGTTTGAATGGAATTTCATCACATTTCAGTGCTTTTGCACGAATCTGTTGACGGACTTAATATTCGTCCTGACGGCATTTATGTCGATGGTACGATGGGTGGCGGCGGTCACAGTCGGGAAATCGTAAAGTGTATAACCTCTGGAAAACTTATTGGTTTTGACCGTGATGCAACGGCGATTTCTGTATGCCGTGAGAGGCTGGATGAATTTGGCAATAAGGTAGAATTTGTAAACAGAAACTTTTTTGAAATAAAAGATGTTTTAAAAGAGCTTGGAATAGATAAGATAAATGGTGCAATTCTAGACTTGGGAGTTTCCTCTTATCAGTTGGATACTGCTGAACGAGGTTTTTCATATCAACACGATGCACCCATTGATATGCGAATGAACATTAACGACCCCGTATCTGCTGTGGATGTGGTCAATACATATTCAGAGAGTCAGCTCGCGGATATTATTTTTAAATACGGCGAGGACAGATGGGCAAAGAGAATTGCCGAATTTATCGTTAAAGAAAGAGAAAAAGAAAAAATCACTACAACAGGAAGACTGGTAGATGTTATAAAAATGGCGGTTCCTAAGGGGGCAAGGCAGGATGGTCCGCATCCCGCCAAGAGAACCTTTCAGGCAATCCGTATAGAAGTTAACGGAGAGCTTGCAGGACTGGAAAAAGCGATAAGAGACTTTATAGATGTTTTAGCACCGGGCGGCCGATTGTCTGTTATAACATTTCATTCATTGGAGGACAGAATAGTAAAAAATGTTTACGCAGAAGCAGCACGAGGATGTACTTGTCCACCGGAAATTCCAATATGCATATGCGGCAAAAAGCCGCAAGGAAAGGTAATTACCAGAAAAGCAATTTCTGCAAGTGATGAAGAGTTAGAATTAAATCCCAGAGCCAGAAGTGCTCATTTGAGAATATTTGAGAAAAAATAATTTATAGGAGGGCAAAAATGCAGAAGAATAATTTAGCGTACAAATCAGACACATATTATAATGATATACCGGACAGCCCTCTTATAGTCAATAGAACCAAGGTTCGTTCAGCCGGCGGAGTTATGGTTAAGGCAGGAAAAGATAAAAGACTGAAAGTCAGTGCTTCGGGCGGCCATGTAGCTACAGGCAAACGCCATATTTCAAAAGGTACAGCAGTAGCTGTCGTTGTGCTTGCAGCTATGGCGTTTTTGGTGCTTTTCCGCGGACTTGCGATCCAAAAGGGTTATGACAACTTAGAAATTAAAAAGGCAGAGTATTCTGCAATAGATGCAGAAAATAAAAAAATCCAATCAAAGATAAATGCAACATTGGATTTAAAGAATGTAGAGAACATAGCAAAAAACACATACAATATGGGCGAACCTACGAAGGCGCAGATTGTTTACATAAATCTTGAACAGGAAGAGGAAGTAAAAAAGACCGTAGAAAAGAAAACATTTTTCGGTGCAGTAGGAGATTTTTTTGAAGGAATAGTTGCATATTTTTCTTAAAAAACAAATAGAGATATAAAGAGATTTTCGGTTAGTGTGAAAGGGTCACTTTCGCACTAACTTTTGTAGGTTATAATGGGTATTCATAATTTTAATGTTGAAAGGAGAGAATATAATGGCAATTAATTCGCCTAAAACAACCTTGAGAAAAAGAGTGTCACATATTTTTATTGTATTCTTTGTTCTTTTTTGCATGCTTTCAACATATATGTTAGGTTTAAATATAATAAATGGTGAAAAATACAGAAAAGGCGCCATTGAGCAGCAGACAAGAGACTATCAGGTTTCTTCTGCCCGTGGTGTTATCTACGACAGAAACGGTAAAGCACTTGCTATAAGCTCGTCTGTTGAGACTATTTCTGTAAATCCTAAAGAAATTGAAAAGGCAGGATACTCCATTGACGAATTATCTCAGAAGCTTGCAGATATTTTGGAGCTTGATGCGGATAAGGTTAAAGAAAAACTGACGAAAAAAGCCCTTGATGTAGAAATTAAAGCCAAGGTAGAACCGGAGATTGCAGATAAGGTAAGGGCGTTGAATTTAAAAGGTATATATTTTAAAGAAGATACAAAGAGATACTATCCTTTCGGTTCTTTTGCATCTCATGTTCTGGGATATGTAGGTAAGGACAATCAGGGCCTTGGCGGCATAGAGATGGTATATGATGATGAGCTTTCGGGTGTGCCCGGCAGAGTAGTTACGCTAAAAAATGCCCACGGAACAGATATGCCATTTCAGGAGGAACGCCATATAGATTCAGAGAATGGTCTTAATGTGGTACTCACAATAGATGAAACCATTCAGCATTTTGCAGAAAAGCACTTAGAGGGTGTATATAATGATGCAGACGCAAAAGAGGGTGCAGCTTGTATTGTAATGGATGTTAAGACAGGCGAAATTCTGGCTATGGCGACTATGCCTAATTTTGACCTTAATGCACCCAATGAAATTAAAGATACAGATGTGTTGAAATATTTGGAAGAACTCAAAGAAGATGAAGAAGCCACAGATGATGATTACAACAATGCAGTAGCTGCTGCGAGGAATAAAATGTGGCGAAACAAGGCGGTTGTTGATTCATACGAGCCGGGTTCTTGCTTTAAAATAATGACTATGTCTATGGCGCTGGAGGAAGGCGTTGTAACACCTGAAGACAATTTCTTTTGTTCAGGCGTAAAGAAGGTTGAGGACAGAGATATTCATTGTGCGGAGCGTGCAGGTCACGGTGCCCAGACCTTCCGTGATGGTGTTAAAAATTCATGCAACCCGGTATTTATTGAGGTTGGTCAAAGGGTTGGCATAAACACATTCAAAAAATACTACGAAGCTTTCGGTTTTCGCGACAAGACCGGATTCGACTTGCCGGGTGAGGCAAGTGGTGTATTTTATGCCGATGAACAGTTCAATACAGTAGAGCTTGCCACTGCGTCTTTCGGTCAGGGTCCAAAAATCACACCCTTGCAGCTTATATCTGCAGTAAGTGCAGTTGCAAATGGCGGAACGCTTATGCAGCCGAGACTTGTAAAACAGTTTACCGACGAAAATGGTACAGTCGTAAAAACGATTGAGCCAAAAGCAGTAAGGCAGGTAATTTCAGAGGAAACTTCACGGACAGTTTGTGATTTACTGGAAAATGCGGTTACAAATGGTTCGGGACAGAATGCATATATTAAAGGTTATCGTGTTGCCGGTAAAACAGGTACATCAGAAAAATTGCCCCGTGGCAGCGGCAAGTATACAGCGTCGTTTGTGGGCTTTGCTCCTGCTAACGACCCCAAAATAGCGTGTCTGGTGGTTGTTGACGAGCCTGCAAGCGGTCCATACTACGGCGGTCAGGTTGCGGCTCCGGCAGTAGGAAAAATTATGGAAGATACACTAAAATATATGGGAGTAGAGCCGCAATATACTGAAGAAGAAAGAACGACAATAGATGTCAGCGTGCCTGAAGTAACTAATTCAGAACTTGCAATGGCAAAGAAAAAGCTGGCTGATTTAGGGCTTAAATACACAGTAGTCGGCGGTGGCGACAAGGTAATAAAACAGATGCCTGCATCCAGTGCTATAGTAAATAGCGGCTCAGTTGTGGTTTTGTATACGGAAAATGTAGATAATATAACAGTAACCGTACCTGATGTCTCGGGAAAATATCTGGCAAAGGTAAAATCCGCACTATCTGCTCAAGGACTGAATTTAAGCATTGTGGGAGCGGGGGCGACAGGTTCTTCATCTGACAGAACGGTCGCTATATCGCAAACTCCCGCAGCAGGTACTCAAGTTCCTAAAGGAAGCGTGGTAAAGGTAGAGTTCAGGTTCAAGGATGTAGAGGGAACGGTAGATTAGCATAACGGAGTGAAACGAGATGAATTTAGCAGAACTCATAGACAGTAGTCTTGTGACAAAAATATCAGGAAATTCTAATATAGAAATAAGTAAAATTTGCTACGACTCGAGAAAAGCAGAAAAAAACTGTGTTTTTGTATGTATTGTAGGCTATGAAACAGATGGCCATAAGTATATAGAAAAAGCGATAGAGTCAGGTGCGATAGCCGTCGTTGTACAAGACGGAAGTGAATTTACTGCAATTCCTGAGGGTATTTGCGTGGTGTATTCTTCTGATACAAGAAAAATGCTTGCAAAAATGTCTGCTGTGTTTTTCGGCAATCCTGAAACTAAGCTTAAAATGATAGGCGTTACCGGTACAAATGGAAAAACTACAGTAACTACATTGATAAAATCAGTTTTAGAATTTGACAAGAAAAATGTTGGTCTTATAGGGACCAATGCAAATTATATAAATGGCAGAGAGCTTCCCACAGAAAGAACTACCCCTGAATCCTACGAGCTGTATGAACTGTTGGCGCATATGGTATCAGAGGGCGTGGAGTATGTTATTATGGAGGTTTCTTCGCACTCTTTAGAGCTGCATCGTGTTTTTGGTATAAATTTTTTGGTGGGCGCATTTACGAATCTTACACAGGACCATCTGGATTTTCATAAAACTATGGAAAACTATAAAAATGCCAAGAAGAAACTTTTTAATGTGTGCCAAAATGCAGTTATCAATACAGACGATGAAGCAGGAGCATATTATGCAGAAAGTATAAATTGCAACACCCTTACCTATTCCATTGACGGAAAAGCAAGCCTTAAGGCAAGCGATATAAAGATTTCGGCACGAGGAGTAATATTTAATCTTGAATACGACGGAAAAATCTATAAGGTTAGATTAGGCATACCGGGAAGATTTTCTGTGTATAACGCTTTGACCGCCATTGGCTGTATGATAGGTGCAGGTATGCAGATAGAGCATATTATAGAGGCGCTTACATTTGCTAAAGGTGTTATGGGCAGGTGTGAAATAGTTTATACGAATACAGATTATACAGTAATTATAGATTATGCACACACTCCTGACGGGCTAAAAAACATCATTAGTACGGTAAAGGAATTCTGTGAAGGAAGAGTTATAACACTGTTTGGTTGCGGTGGTGACCGTGACCGTACAAAACGCCCGATTATGGGGCGTGTGGCAGCAGAATTATCTGATTATTGCATTGTGACATCGGATAATCCCAGAACAGAAAATCCTGCTGAAATAATAAAAGATATTATGGTAGGTGTTAATGACACCGACTGCGAAAATATAGTAATTGAAAACAGGCGCGAGGCAATAGCGTATGCATTAGATTTTGCAAGACGGGGAGATTGTCTGATTTTTGCAGGTAAAGGACATGAGACATATCAGATTATAGGCAAAGAAAAGCATCATTTTGATGAGAGAGAGGTTATAGCAGACTGTCTTCGTAACAAGAAGTAGGAGATGATAAAATGCTTCCGTTAAAAATATCAGAAATTTTAGAGGTAACAGGTGGCATATTGATTTCAGGCGGCTCCGAAGGTACAGTTATAGGCGTGACCACGGACAGCCGTAAGGTCGAATCGGGTATGCTTTTTGCTGCGATATGCGGTGAAAATTCCGATGGCCATGATTATATAGGCAGTGCATTTGAAAAAGGTGCAATATGCGTTGTTTGCGAAAAAAACATAGTAGCAAATGGCACTGTTATAAAGGTTGAAAACACAATCGCTGCTTTGGGAAAAATCGCACGCTTTATCATGAGAAAAATGTGTATTCCAGTTGTTGGATTGACAGGCAGTGTAGGAAAAACTACAACCCGTGATATGACATTTGCTGTTGTGTCAAAAATGTTTAACGCTTTCAAAAATCAAGGAAATTTTAACAATGAGTTGGGTGTTCCGTTAACTATCTTCGGCGCTGATGAACAAGCCGAAGCGGCAGTAATAGAGATGGGAATGGATTGCTTTGGTGAGATAGACAGATTATCTCGTATAGTTAATCCGACGATTGCCATTATAACAAATATTGGAATGTCGCACATTGAAAGACTTGGTTCACAAGAAAATATATATAAAGCAAAATCTGAAATATTTAAAAATACAAAAACATCAGGTACTGTCGTTTTAAATGGTGATGACAAAATACTGATGGCTCACAAGGATGAAATTCCTCAAAAGGTTATAACCGTCGGCGTAAATAATAAAAGTGCTGACATTATAGCAGAAAATATCATATCTACAAAAGAAACTGTAACATTCACTGCGAAAGGAATGGGAAAGGTTATAGATATAGCCCTTCCTGTACCAGGGGAGCACAATGTTTTAAATGCTCTCTTGGCCATTGCGGTAGGGTTGGTATTTGAAATTCCTGAAAAAGATATAAAACAGGCTTTGATGGAATTTTCTATGACGCATATGCGTATGGATATAATTAAAACCAAAACTATAACAATCATCAATGACTGTTATAATGCGGCGCCTGCATCAGTAGAGGCAGCATTAAATGTTTTAGGAAAATATGATGATGAAAGAATAGCTATCCTAGGCGACATAAAGGAGCTTGGAATGTACAGTGACAATGTGCACTGCGAGCTGGGAGCTGCGGTAGTAAAGAATAATGTGAATACATTGATAACAGTAGGTGCTCGCGCCAGATACATAGCTCAGGGAGCCTATGAAAATGGCATGGATAGTCAAAATATTATATCTGTTGATACAGTAGAGGAACTGTATCCTATGTTAGCAGATGTAATAAATGAAAAAAGTGTAATTTTAGTAAAAGCATCACGAGCTATGGCGTTAGAACGAGTGACGGCATATTTGCACGATAATTTTTAAAGACATAAGAAAAGGGAGTTGTTTTTTTTGAATACAGGAGCGATACTTACTCCTATTGGAGTTGCACTTTTGGTCTGTATTGTTTTAACCCCGTTATTGATACCTGTTTTAAGGCGATTGAAATTTGGTCAGGAAATCAGAGAAGAGGGCCCTGCCTGGCACGCAAAAAAAAGCGGAACGCCAACGATGGGCGGTATAGCTATTGGGGCGAGTGTGTTTTTGGCAGCAGTGATAACTTGCTTTGCATTCTGGCTTGATATTCCCACTGTTGTTTGTCTTACCGGCGGTGCCGTTTTGTACGGCATTGTAGGATTTTCAGACGACTATATTAAGGTAGTAAAGAAAAGAAATTTGGGGCTTACATCAAAACAAAAATTTTTAGCTCAGCTGGTAGTTGCAGTAGTGATTACAGCTTATGCGATGTATTCAGGCGTTATTGATAATGAAATCATTATTCCCTTTATTAAGGCGCCTGTTAATATCGGTTTGTTTGCGCCAATTCTTATTGTATTTGTTCAGCTGGCAGTTGTGAACAGCGTAAATCTTAACGATGGTCTTGACGGTCTGGCGTCCTCAGTAACATTGATTGTTTCGGTATTTTTGATGATTTGCGCAATAATTATGAAAAATACGGAAGTGGCAATGTTTATGGCAGCTACTTCTGCGGCGTGTTTAGGATTTTTGTTCTTTAATGCAAATCCTGCGCACATTTTTATGGGAGATACGGGCTCGTTGTTTTTGGGCGGCTGTGTTGCATTAGGTGCAATAATGCTCAGACTTCCCTTAATTTTGATTATTGCAGGCGGTGTGTACCTTATGGAAACGCTTTCTGTAATATTGCAGGTTGTATTTTTTAAATTGACAGGTAAGAGAATTTTCAAAATGAGTCCCATTCATCATCATTTTGAAATGTGCGGAATGAGTGAAAAACAGATTGTTTTACTGTTTTCAATGGTTTCAGCGGTTCTTTGCATATTGAGTTATTATATGTTTTTATAAATTTTAGCGTACGGAGGGATTTTTATGACTGCGAAAGCTCGTAAAGTAAAAAAAAGTGAATATAATACTACCGAGCGTGCTGTTGTCAGAAAATCCAGTATGGACATAGGCTTTTTGGCTACAGTAATTACCCTTGTTATACTAGGTCTTATAATGGTATTTAGCGCAAGCTATCCTTCTGCAAACTTCAGGTATGGCGACGGATTGTACTTCATAAGAAAACAGGCAGGCTGGGCGTTACTTGGGGCAGCCGCAATGTTTGGCACATCAAAAATTGATTACAGAATATATAAAAAGCTTGTAGTTCCCTTTATGATTGCCACTGCAGTAATGCTGCTGGTTGTTTTATTCAGCGCTCCTGTAAATGGTTCAAGGCGCTGGTTAAACATTGGTATTACCACATTTCAACCATCTGAATTTGCTAAAATAGCGATAATTATTTCAACTGCAGAACTGTTTGATAAAGAGAAAAAAAAGCAAAGTGACAAAAAATCAAGGATAATATATTTTTTATTCGTTATAGGCACATTGATGCTGTTGGTTGCAGAACCGCATTTGAGTGTTTGTATCATCATCTTTTTGACACTTACAATTATGTTTTATGTGGGCGGTATATCCGGCAAGCTTATAGCATCGGTATTTCTTATAGCGGGTGTAATGTTTGTGATTTTATCTTTGAAGGAAGGCTATCGTGCCAGCCGAATAGCGTCATGGATCGACCCGTTTGCTGATAAACAGGGTGATGGCTGGCAGATTGTACAATCTTTGTATGCCATAGCATCGGGAGGCTTTTTTGGATTGGGTTTTGGTAATTCAAGACAAAAATTTATGTATGTATCAGAACCGCAAAATGACTACATATTCTCTATTATTTGTGAAGAGATGGGCTTAATCGGTGCATTTGTCATAATTATTTTGTTTGTGGTTTTAATTTGGCGTGGTGTTAAAATAGCAGTAAATGCACCGGATAATTTCGGTACAATGCTGGTCGCAGGAATAATTTCGTTAGTAGGCGTACAAACCTTCTGTAATATAGCGGTCGTTTCTAATATGATGCCGTCTACTGGTATCAGTCTGCCGTTTTTTTCTGCAGGTGGTACATCTTTGCTTATTCTGATGTCGGCAATGGGAATTGTTCTCAATGTTTCAAAGCACGAAAGACATATAATAAGTGTTCATTAAAGGAGTAAAAGTGTGAAAGTTTTAGTGTCTGGTGGCGGTACGGCAGGTCATATAAATCCTGCTATTGCTATTGCAAAAAGAATGAAAAAAGAATACGATGCAGAAATCCTTTTTGTAGGCAGAGAAAAAGGCATGGAAAAGGATTTGGTTCAAAAAGAAGGCTTTGATATTAAATTTATTGAGGTTGAGGGCTTGATACGCAAGCTTACTCTAAAAAATGTCAAGGTGCTTATAAAGTACATTAAAGCGATAAAAGAAGCGAAAAAAATTATACAGGCATTTTCTCCCGATGTTGTAATCGGCACGGGCGGATATGTTTGCGCACCTGTTATGAGTGCTGCGCACAGCGCCAAAATTCCTACTCTCATTCACGAACAGAATGTTTTTCCGGGAATGACCGTTAAGATGGCGGCGTCTTTCGTCGATTGTGTTGCTACAAGTTTTGAAGATATGAATAAATATGTTTCAGAAAAAGTAGCAAAAAAGTGCGTGCTTACGGGAAATCCGTTAAGAGAAAACCTTTTTGATTTATCATATGAAGAAGCCAGAAAGAAATTAAATATAGGTGACAAAATATTTATCATAACAGTGGGTGGTTCATTAGGTGCAAAGACTATAAACGATGCACTTTGCGATATAGTGAATAACTGTGCAGGAGAAAATATTAAAATTTTAGGCGGCACAGGCGAACGCTTCTATGATGAAGTGATGAAAAAAATAAATAAAGAAAAACTTGGAGAAAACATAGAGATAGTTCCCTATATCTATAATATGAACGAAGTCTTGCCGGCAGCTGACCTTGTGGTGTCCCGTTCAGGTGCGGTGACAGTCAGTGAGCTTTGCGCCATGGGAAGACCGTCACTTTTAATTCCTTCTCCCAATGTTACCCACAATCATCAGGAATATAATGCAAAGTCCATCGAAAATAACGGTGCGGCAGTTATGCTTCCTGAGCGCAATATAAAAGAAAATATAGTGTCAGAAACCGTTAAAAAACTTATTTCTGACAGAGAAAAGCTTGATAAAATGTCAGAATGTGCAAAAAAACTTGCAATAACAGACGGGACAAAGAGAATCTGTGATATTGCATTTAAACTGGCACAAAAGTAGCAAAATACAGTTTTGCGCATAGTATGGTAATGAATTTTAATTATTATCGGAGGTGCGCACATTGTCAAAAATCGTAATAAACGGTGGCAAGGCTCTTTCGGGAACCGTAAGAGTACACGGGGCAAAAAATGCAGTTCTCCCAATTCTTGCAGCAACAGTAATGGCGGAAGGGGTTTACACTATACATAATTGTCCTGAACTTTCGGATGTGTCGACGACTGCAGAAATATTGCAGGAGCTAGGCGCCAGGGTAACACGCCAGGGTGATACGCTCATTGTTGACACAAGTGGAGAAATGAAAAGCTATATACCGGAGCGGCTTATGAGAAAGCTGCGGTCCTCAGTGATTTTTTTAGGAGCAATACTTGCCAGAAAAAAGGAAGCAAAAATATCCACGCCCGGAGGGTGTGAGTTAGGTCCACGACCTATTGATTTACATATAAAAGCACTTAAGGAATTAGGTGCGGAAATTGAAGAAGAGCACGGGTATCTTGTTTGCAGTGCAAATAAACTGCAGGGCAAAGAGATACATTTGGACATTCCCAGTGTGGGAGCTACGGAAAATATTATGCTTGCAGCATGCTCTGCAGAGGGAAAAACCGTAATATCAAATGCGGCAATGGAGCCAGAGATAGAAGATCTGGCGAATTTTTTGATCTCTATGGGCGCAAATGTAACGGGAGCTGGAACATCTACTGTTACTATTATAGGTAAATGTCCTTTGCATCAGGCTGAACATAGCGTTATGCCAGATAGAATTGTGGCGGCGACATACTTGTGTGCGGCTGCAGCAACAGGCGGAGAAATTACCGTGACAAACATATGTCCTGAGCATTTAGCAGCAATTGTGGCTGTGCTTTCTGATTGCGGGTGTGAGATAAGAAAAGCCGCTGATAAAGTAACACTTAAAAGTAATGGTTACCTAAAAAGTCCAGGCAACATAAAAACTATGCCGTATCCTGGTTTTCCCACCGATGCGCAGTCGTTGTTTTTAGCCCTTTTGGCAAAAAGTTCAGGAACTACCATAATCACAGAAACAATCTTTGAAAGTCGTTTTAAGGCGGCGGGAGAGCTTGTGAGAATGGGTGCAAAAATCAATGTTAACGGTCGGGTGGCTGTGGTGGAAGGTGTTGATAAATTATCAAGCGCCTTTGTAAAGGCAGAGGATTTGAGAGGCGGTGCAGCTCTTGTGATAGCAGCTTTGGCTGCAGAAGGAAAAACAGAAATATA
>JAZNUA010000099.1:0-12075 GCA_045592045.1 Congzhengia sp.
TGTTATTTCCTATAACACCCTCAATAGTGATGTTTGTAAGATTGAACCCCATCCCAAAAGTACCAGAAAAAGTCTGGTCTCCTTGCTCTCTTAAAATTAATTTTTCAATAGTGTGCAAGGAACTGCCATAAAATGTCGTATTTAATTCTATATCTCTACGGGTATCAATCACACCTGTTGCTGTAATACTAGACTCTGCAAATAATGAGTTAAACTCATTACATCTTGAAAAGTCAACATCTACTCCTATCTCACGCAAATCGACTCTAAGATTGAAAGCCCTATAAAACATATGGTTTGCATTGTGTGGTTTTATATCATATTTAGGTTTGAAATTTTTACTATTCCACCCCGGGCTTGCAAACATATAGGAATAATCTGGGTAATTATCGTTTCTGGTATACTGAAAATTATCCCAGAATTCATCGTAAACTTCTTGTCTTCCTGTCTCGTATCCATTGGAAAGCATTGCTCCTGCAGAATATACTGCATCTACTTCTGAAGCCATATCGTCAAGCGATAATTTGTTTTCATTGTGAGTATAATTACGCATTTTGTCTGCTATTGCAGTAAGTTTTTCGTTTACTGTAGCCATTACCACGCACCTCCCAGAAGAGTTTCCTCGATGTAGTTTTTTACATAATCTTCTGTAGCCACAAGCCTACCATTAGATTTTATAGTTCCTGCAAATTCTGCATTGCCATCCCAATCAATAGTGTGAATGTTTTTTCTATCTGTATTACTTGTGCCGCCACCTGTGATATGAGCATATTTACTTTCTGTATCCTCTATATTGAACTTTCCTTCTACATGCTGATAATCTCCTGAAGCTATTGTGCGATTGCCTTGAGCATGTGAACCTTCTCCATTAGCAATTGTGCCTATTCCTTCTGTATGTGAATAAGTTCCTTTTGCCTGAGTTGAGCCTCCCTCAGCATGAGACATCTCACCCAATGTTTTGCTACCAAAGCCTTCTGCATGTGAATACTGTGCAATAGCTTCGGTGCCTCTACCCTCAGCGTGAGAAGAGGTAGACTTAGCAGCAGTTTGATAACCTTCAGTATGGCTATAGGTACCAGATGCTACAGATTCACTGCCTTCTGCGTGAGAATAAGAGCCACTGGCTTGCGTATTGTAACCTTCTGCATGGGCAGCTACACCCTTGGCGATTGCACCCCAACCTTCTGAGTGACAATATGTACTTTCTGCTCTTGTTGAGCCTCCCTCAGCGTGTGAATCTTCTCCAGATGCTATACATCCATAACCTTCGGAGTGTGAATATTGCCCAACAGCCTGAGTTTCTCTGCCTTCTGCGTGAGATGCTTTATTGTTGGCAATCGTCTCCATACCTTCTGAATGACTATACAGCCCATATGCTTTTGATAAATATCCTTCAGCATGAGAAGCATACCCTGCCTCAGTCCCCCTACCTTCAGCATGTGAATACTGTCCGATAGCTTTTGTATCTCTGCCTTCCGCAAAACTATCTTTTTCCGAGGCTATCGTATTTTGACCGATAGCAAACGCATTGAACCCGATATTTTTATCTCCTAATTCAGGGCGTCCCACAATAGATAAGTAATTTTCCACAGAATAAGAAGTCGGGTCGTCTTCATCGGTCTCTAATTCCATATGTTTGTAGTTATCAACTGTAACTATATTTTTTGATGCATCTATTGCTATAATTGAACCTTGATTATAATAAGGCGATGTAAGTCTAATAGAATAAGCCATACCAATTTCAATACCATCAACTGTTACAAGAGTGTATGTGCCAGTTCCGTCTCCATTGTTATTAGCTGCTGTAACAGTGTAACCCATACCACCAGCTTTTGTTTTGCCACCCATTGCGATAGCATTTCTGCTTATAGCAGAATTTTGATCAACTTCATTTGCAATAAATGAGTTTTCACCTGTTCCCGTATCGAAATTATCTCCTTCGGCTTTGATTCCCGTATCCACAAACTGACCTGTGTCACTATCCCATATAAACCAGTTTTTATTTTCGCCTATGTAAGGATACTTCTCGACCGCCAAATTTACATTTTCTGCCGTTTTCTTGGTTTCATTAAGTGTTTCTTTGATAGAATTTGCAACTTCCATATCAACTCTTTTTTTTGATATGTTTCCTATCATTTCAAAGCACCTCCTTTAATTCAGCAACGCCTTGATTGCAACTCTGCATTTGCTGTTTCCGTTTATAATCTTGATATACGAAATAGTCTTATTTATATCATCGTAATCCTCAATCTTGGTCCATATTGCACTCTCGCTTTCAGGCTTGTACGACAATGTAGCATAAAAAACTGCGTCACCGTCTATCTGCCAACCTATATCATTTACGCCTCTTTTGTTCGGGGATATTGCAGGCATTTTGATTAATATTTCTTCATTAGGCTCGAGTTCCTTTTCAAAATAATAATCAAATCCGTTTGTACTTTTTTGCCATTTGTATGTCTTCACCGCTTATCCCTCCTGTTCGTCGTAGCCTGCAATGTAAGCGGTTTGTTCCCCTACAAGAGTTTCAAGCCTTGCTTTTTCACTTTCGAGAGAAGACGCATCAGCACCTTCGGGCAAAGCGGCAATTCTTTCACAAATAACCTCATACTGTCTTTGCAAATTCGCAAGTTTGAATAAATCATCACTTTTGTCGTATGTCACCTTCTGCATACTGACTCTTTTGCCGTTTTCATAAGAATTTCCAACAATTTCTGTATTCATAATACCTCTCCTTTATTCAATGTTTTTTATTGCTTCTGCAAGAGTTAAAATATAACTTCCTTTCAATTCCTGACCCTCTACAAAATCGCCACTTATTCCTGAACCACCGACCGCCATAGAGCCAATCATAAACCTTACAATATTGAATCGATTCGGCGTCATTTTACGGTTTTCATTG
Source organism: Congzhengia sp. (assembly GCA_045592045.1). GTDB lineage: Bacteria > Bacillota > Clostridia > UBA1381 > UBA9506 > Congzhengia. Next base: position 2,900 of record JAZNUA010000099.1, read on the forward strand.
TCCATTTTTGCCGTTTCCAGCAATTCGCCCTGCGTAATGTTGTTGCGTTCATAAATCGAGACCGTAATACTATCGACTTTTTTGTATACCAAAAACTCTTTTACTTTATCGACAAAATCATTCCATACTTTATAATGAAAGTTTGTCGTATACCTTTTAGTCTTGTCTACATTAGTCAGCGCATCATGCGCCGTAAGCGTCTGTGCCAGTGTTGCTTCATCACCGTTTTGTTTGTGCCAATCCCAATTCTCAGGACGCAAATTTTCAGTTATTTCAATGCTATCTGAAAAAACACTATTTTCGTTTGTTTCGGTTATGCACTGCAACCCTGATTTAATAGTCCATCCTTCGATGGTATAAGTTCCTGGTTCGCAATGTATCGGAAATGTATATGTACCTGACGGATGATTGATGTTTGCCGTATCTACAGATGCGGTGTATATAACTTCGCCGCTTTCATTTCTTAATGCAAAATTGAATGTATCAGCATACGAATAATATAACTGACCAAAACTATAAAACTTCGGCACACTATAGTCAACAGTTATATATCCATCATTTTGCGACACTGCCAATATAGGCGGTGCTGGCAATGAAGTTACGGGGTCGTTAAACATTTCTTCGCTATATAACCAAACGCCATCTTCTGTTAGCACTTGACCTTGTACTGAAACCGTATAAGTCACACCGAAATCATAGACTGCGGCAAACTCTACTGACTTTGTTGGATAATAACAAGTCTTTGGGATAGTACGCAAACCGCCTTGCAAACAGATTTCAAATTCGTCAGCTTCATCTGCACCACTCCACGCAAATGACAAACTCCTGTATCCTCTGTTAGTAACCTCAAGATTTCTCGGAGCTATATCTCGCATATATACAAAGGCACCATTAGACGCCTCATCTGCTCCTTCGGTTGTGACATATATGTTTATGTTGTAATCTTCATAACTATCTACTGATATGTATAATTCCTGCGAATACGAATCTACAACTCCGCTGTAAATATAGCTTCTTCCTGTATCGTAGCCGTAGCATATAATTTCGTAAGTTGATACTCCTAAAATTACATCTGAAACATTCCACGAAAGATGTATTTCTCTTAATGAATAACTTGTTACCTCTGCTCCAAAGCTGTTTATTGTGGGGGCGGCATTTAAAGTCCATACACCATCAAGAATATAGTAATCAGACCTTATTTCTGTAATTGTTGCCAGCGTTTCGCCATCTGCATTTGAAACCACACAATATACATCGTACCAGGCACCAACCTCTAAATTATCCAACCTTACATCTTCAAATCTATCTTGTCCTGATGTTTCATTCCATAAATCTGATACAAGTGAATACTCATTACTTCCGTGGGGTGCTATATACCATTGTTCTCGTCTTTCACTTCCTGCATAACTCGTATCCAGTCCGTCAAGATAAACTGTTATTGATGTTGCTGTGCTTTTAACATAGTGTATAAACGCCATACTACACCACCTTAATCTCCGCCGAATATCGCAACGGGAGCATTATCACCCCATGTGATATCAGTACAGTCTGACAAATCCAATATACCATTTGCTATTTTAAAAGTAGTCGCACTAACTTGCAGCCCCGCAAAACTACCATCGTTATAAGTCGAAATTTTTGCCGCATCCTTAAAGCATATCGACTTGGGTTCGTCGTCTTTTATATCTCCAATGTAAAGCGTATTCGCAACCTCAGCAATTTTTGAAGCAAGAAACTCCGCATTGATGTATATTTGATTCTCTTTATTGACAAAGGCGGCAAAAATGCCTTGTCGCGCTCCATCGTCAGTAAGTGCCGCAAAAACATTTTCAGGTGTGACGCTTGCATCGCTACCACTTGAACCGTTTGTGCCGTTCTTTCCATCAGTGCCAACCACTTTTGTAGCAGTGCTCCAAGTATTACCCCCATCAAAACTCATTCTCATATACAAGTCGCCATCTTTTATTTCTTCGTGCCAGGATTCATTATCTGCTGAATACTGCGTTTTTACAGGAGAGTTGTCCATATCCCAAGTAACATTGCCACTTAAAACGAGATTTTTTGTTACTACAGTGTTACCGTCAATTACTACATTTCCCTTTAAATTAAAGCCCTCAGGCGTTTGTTCAAACACGGTGTAAATACTGTCGCCGCTAAACGCTTCCCATTTTTCCGATAAGTCGTTGTGGTAGTAATAGGTTTCTTTTATTACATTGCCGTCCTCGTCCTTTTCCCGTATTACATAAACATGATACGTATTACCTTCCAAACACAATGTATCATAGTCTCTTATCTCTTCGGCTTCTGAAATATCTGCGCCCTTGGATGCTAACATTGATATCGCGTCTGCCGTTTGAGTTATTTTTGTATACGCCTCAAGCGACTTTTCCAAATCAACCTTAGAAACAGTCGATTCTATTTTCTCTGCCGTGGCGACAATCTTAGCTTTCATTCCGTTTTGCTCTTTCAGGAAATGACCGCTAAAATTCGTTTTATCGAGATTTTCCAAAGTATCTATGTACTCACGCTTGAACCTTTCAAAAAGGTTATAAAACTTCTTTACAAAGGCTCTGAGTTCGTCATAATTCATATCGTCAATATTCTTTTGTGGTGAAAACATTTCTATTTCTTTAGACATATAGCTCACCGCCTGCCTCAATATCAAGTTCAAGTTCGTAAAGTTTTATATATCCATAACCTTCTATGTGCAGTTTTACACCATAATTTGCCGTTTTCCTTGGCTTCACTCTTATAGCCCTACGACCTGTTGCGCCATTACTGTCATACACCAAATGAGAATTCTCGCTATATTCCTCGTCATCATAGAGCATATACACTCTTATATTTGCACCTTCAGCAATATCGGCAAACATCTGCATTTTCCTTATATGCTTTATATTAACCGTCTCGTTTGTTATAAGGTCCGTTTCAAAGGCCCATTCGTGGGAATAATCAGTAGTATCAAGCCTGTAAACAACACCGTCATCACAAAGAGCAAACATACCGTTTTTGTTATGTGCAAAACTCAACACTTCCTTGTCGATACTCTGTTCGGACCATTGACTGAAGAATGTATCAAAAACAAACAGTCTTTTAATTCCTTTGTCATCCTCACAGTACAGATAATAGTTTCTTCCGTCTGTACCGGCCACTGCATGCACATATTTATCAATGTTCAGGTAATAGCTGATAATTTCAGGATTACCGCCGGTATAAACCTTTACGTTGTCCTGTGATACAAATATCAGATTTCCGTCTACATCCTGCAGGGTTCTATGGTCTATTGCACCTTCTGCGTATATGTCCTGAACGCGGAAGGGATTTTTGGTGTTATATATTTCGTGCATAAAGTCACGCTTGAAGCATACCACATGATTTTCAAATGTAATTATTCCTGTAAAGTCTCCATCTGCTTTGGTATTTGACTGTGCTACAGAGTTCCAGGCATTCGCCTCGTTATACTCCGATGCTGTGTCTAAATTCCAGTTAGCATAATTATTAAATCCGCTTGCGTAAATTCTATCGTCATCCACACCAAAAAGTCGTGACATATAAACTGTCGCATATTTTATGTTCGGAAAACTCGGCGGTGCTTCTACACGCCATCCTGATTTCGTGCTGTCTGTTTCATCGTCAACCCACTTGTAAATATCGCTATTATATGTGTTTTGATAATAATAGTTCTGACTTGACGTATCAGGCGGAGGGTAAAGTTTTGTACCGTCTTCTAAAACAGTTTCCACATCGTTGTAATACTTCTTTATTTCAACCTCCATACTTGGTGTTGCGAAATATCCATCTGCACCGTTTTCAAGCATATACGGAACAAATTCCTTCTTGCCCTCATCCGTTGTTTCTTCTTTCTCTCCTCGTTCATAAAAAATTCCTTGATAATAGTAAAGCGTGCCGTATTTTGCTTCTAATATTTCAGTTTCTGTCCATTCAGACGGGTCTGTTTCTGCTTTTTCTATATAGAAGTTCATTGACTTTTTATCAGGAAATATCAAAAGTTTTTTTATGTACTCTCCGTCCGTTATGGTTGCTCCGGCTGTTGTATCGTACACATTAAACTGAACAATACTGCGAGGATAATCATCATCAGCGGTAGCATTTTCTTTTAATATGCCGTAATAAATAATGCCGTCGCCAACATAAGCAATTTTTATTTTGTCATCTTCTGTATCCCTGTAAATAACCAACTCAAATTCATCAAAAGCATACATACAAATTGGAACACTGTAATTACCTTTGAAGGCTCTGTCCCACTTGGGAGAAGGGGTTAAATACGGTGCTTCTTTGGTTGATATGTTTTTTTCCATCGATAAAGCGCCTGTATCTATAGTAAGCCTTTTATTAAAACCACTCCAGGAACGCTTCTTCATCGTTGAATGTTTAACACCCGACGGAAGCGCCGTCTGTAAATATGTAAGCTGATTTTCTTTCTTTTTTGCCATACTTACACACCTCACAATCCAAGAGGAGCGCCTTTTTGTGCTATCCACGCTTTGAAGTTTTCAAGCAATACATTGTAATTGTTGAGCCAGTTTGCTGCTTTTGCATCTTCGTTTGCTATTCTGTAGGCTTCGCCCCGTAATTTTGACTTCATAATCTCAACGAACTCTATCGGCAGCATTACATGTTCTTCTGAAATGTTATCATTAGCATCTACCGTCTTTAACGAAGGCTTCACATAATAAATAATTCGATATACAGAAGGCTCAAAATCCACATTCACACCGATTTTATTCTCTGTCTTATAAAAAGAGTTAGGAAAGATTATTCCACTTGCCGCAGTAGACAAAATCAACTGCGTAGTGTCGGCATATACGGCACGCACATCCTCAAATCTCACTCGACTTTCGCCGTCAGGTACATCAAGAGCTTCAATTTCGATTGGTCCTTCTGTAGCATTTACTGCTATTTCATTCTGTTCTTTTATAATCTCTGTATAAAGCAGGTGTTCTAAACTGTTCGCCCACGACACATATGACTTGTTGGGAATAGGAATAGCAACATCTACCTCTTCTTTTAAATCAGCTACAAGCTCCTTCAAAGAAATTCCACTATCGAACACTTTACCACCTCATTCTCTTAATTCTTTTTCCTTTTGCTTTTTTGTTCCAATATACAAGCCAAGCAATCCTTGATTTCCTTAAGAATTCATTCTTGTATGTCGGTTCGTTTGTCATAAGGAACAGTATATTGTCCACTATTGCGTTGTGATACAGCGGTAACACAACATTTTCAGCGTTTAAATCTTCAGGCGGAGTATATTCTGCCCCTTCCGAAAACACAAATCCGGGATAAGCCGCAGACAATTCTTCTACTGTATCTTCGTAATAATTAAAAAAGCGCCTTTGTTCGATTGATGCGACCAAATTCACTTTTTCACAAATCTCTTTAATTGTCATTTTTACACCACCTCTTCGTTCTCTCTTGCTCCACTCCTCAGCTCTTTTACGAGAGCATTGAGTGCTTCGCAGTTCGTCCTCTTCCCAAACGATGTTACACATCGCCCGGGAACCTTTATATTCTTCGGTTCAGCAAGTGCGATTTCTGTCTGCAGTAGGATAACTTTCCCACCACAGACAGATAACCGACATTCTATAATTTATACAATTACACTCTTGCGTAACTGCAATCTGTAATACGGATGCAGCCGCCGGGATTCTTACAAATCAAATCACCGTAGTTAGCAAGTAAAGCACGGTAAACACTTTCGCCAGGCAAGAGTGTGAAGATGCTGCCACCCTGAAGTGTAGCATAATCCCACTTCTGCTTGTGGAATTCGAGTGCAGATGTATCTACGCCCCACATTTCTCTTGAAGGAACATGAGCTTCGTTTACGATATCTACTACTCTGTTATTGAAGAGGAACTTGATTGACTTGAAGCCGCCCTGGATTTCATGTGTCATTTCCTCTACTCTGATGTTGTTTGCGCGCAGGTATTCAACATATGAATCGTATGCGTCGTCACCTGCCATAATCATATCAACATTAGAGTTCTTGTCTCTCTGCGCTTGTCTTAAAGCCTTTGTGATAACACCGTCACGGATGTCATCATCAGCTGACATCACAACAGGAGCTAAGAAAGGATTATCAGCCTTCTTAAGACCGTAGATTGTCTCAATAGAATCATCAAAAATAGTGCCAAGACCTGTGATTTCTCTGTTCCAAGACTGCTGAATGGTAATAAAACCTGCTTCGATAGTAATCGCATCACCGAATATAGTGATTGTGCTATTTGCTCTATCTACGCCTAAAATACGAAGTTTTTCCTTCGCAAGTTCTTCTGTACCTTTTACGATTTTACCTTCTTCATCAATGGTAGCCTTGTAAATATCAATGATGAGACCTTCTTTAAGGTTCTTTACATCGGCAACTTTGATTACTTTTGTGTTGTTTGCAGCTTCACAAGTTGTAAGAACGCCTGAACCGTTACCGAATAATGAACGGCCCATATTCCAATTTGCTGTTTTGTATGCGCCCTTGATTTCACCGTCTAAAGCGTTTACGATAGCACCTTTGTTGTTTGAGCCAAGTCTAACAGTTTTTACCGAGATTCCGATGTTTACATACATATCTCTTGCTTCTGTTTCAAAAGGCTCGTACATCATAGCACCTGATGCAGGTGTAGGTGCACCTTCTGCGCCATAACCAAAGCCACCTGAGAAGCCAATAGGCGCTACTGTTTTGATTTTGTCTGATACCAACTCAACATGCTTAATTTTGTTGAGCAAAGCCGAAGGCTCTGTACCAATTTGGTTTTCAAACGCATTTAAGTAATTATACTTGAGCGCGCGTTCGATGTTTGTTAAAATTTGTGACATTTAATCAACTCCGTTTCTTTTGTGTTTTAGAGGAACATCTTGCGTGTAGCTTCTGATGCTTCATCTATTGTTTTAGGTTTTTCTTTTATGTTGAGTGCCGCGTTCATCGCGCCGCTGCTGCTTGACATCGGTGGCACTTGCTGACTGTCTTTGAGTTGTGCTACTCTTTGCTTTTCAACCATTTCCTGAAATTCAGGATGCTTGTTGTAAAGTTCCATAAGTTCATCCGTTGTAGGGTCTTTCGCTTCAACTACAGGAGTGTTCATCTTGTCAATACCCTTCGCCATTGTATATGCCATAATATACGCTTCATCCAACGGTATATCAGGCGATGAAAGAACCTTATTGTTTGCAATCATTCTGTCTAACTGAGGAACCATTTCCTTTATACCTGCAAGCTCAGGAATAGTAGAGAGTGCCTCTATGGTTTCATCCCTGTCCTTAATTCTTTGCCCTTCCTTTGCTTGAGCAATAAAAGGCTCTAATTCTTTCATTAAAGGTTTTTTTATGAAATCTGCCATATCGAGAGCATACTTTTGCTGTGCTGCCTTTATTGTTTCTTCGTCTGCAAAAGCAAGACCGTTTACATCTAAAGAAGGCATTGTCATAGCATCCTCAACCAAATTCTGCTCATTTGTCTTTGAAAGTTCTGCAATTTGTGCTTGCAATTGCGCATTCTGTTCCTGCATCTGTTGTATCGCCGCCAAAGCTTGTTGTAACTCAGCATCTTTAGCGGCTGCTGTCTCTGCTGCAATCTGTGCTGTATTTGCCGCATCTTGCGCCGCCTGTTGGTCAGGCGTTACAGGTTCGTCAGGATTTTCTACCGGGGGAACTTCGGGCGCAGGTGTATCTTCTTCTGCATCCTCAGGAACTTGCTCTGGGGCATCCTCTTCGGTTAAATCTTCTGTAACTTCTGCATCGTCTATCGTCTGTTCTTCAAACAAACTCAATGTTTCTTCTCTTGCGTTATCAAAATTTTCTGCCATTATAATTCTCCTTTACATATTCATTTGCATTCCCATGGCCTGCATTGCTTTTTGCTGTTCCTCTTGTGCAATAGCTTGTTTATGTGCTCTTAAATGGTCCTCTAAAGCTGCAGCATACTCAGGCTTCTTCATCTTCAAAAGACGGAAATCCATCTGAAGAATATATCTCAAATGTTCTTCCTCATGGATTGTGTGTTCGTCAAACTCTGATACTTCAGGTATTACACCGTTTTCAAAGAACACATTCTCTCTTTGCGCCGCTTGAATTTGAAGTGCATTCATATTCATCATTTCTGAATAGTTGCCGACCTTCATATATTCCAAGGCTTTCTGCTTAACTCTTTCAGGGATTCTGCCCTCGCTATCGGTAAACAACCCCATATTGTATGCATTGAAGAAGTTCTGCTTCTGTACTTCCTCACTCATCAAGAGTTCATTTTCGGTCACATACTCTACATCGTAACTGTTGATGTCCTCACTACTCCAAACAAGCGCCTTGCCTATGTCGTTTGTACCTACATAGTCGATAACTCTCTTTGTAGTAGCGTACTTCTTGTAGATTTCAAGCCAACAGATTGCAAGTTTCCTGATTGAATTTCTTATGTGGTCACCTGTTAACGAAAGACGGGTATTGTCTATCTCCATAAGATTAGTAAGCGCTGTACCAGACATATTCGTTTGTGGTGCATTACCAGTTACCATCAACTGTGATACGCCTGCTGCATATTCCATATCACTTATCAGGTTGTAACGCTCCTGCATAAGTTCCGACGGCAGATTACCGTTTGGAATAGGTGTAGGAGGATTAAATCCATCGCGATAAACAAGCATAGCACCCGGCGCAAGTCCGTCTTGCTCATACACTTCTATGTCTATTGAGCCTTCTTCTACCGCAATATTTCCTAAGACAGTACGCTTTGCAAACTCGTGTATTCTGTTAAGTACACCGTTATACGCTCTTTGTATCGGTATCATGCCTTCAATTACAGATTTGCCGAAGAATTGTCCAGGGATTTCCTTTGCTACCATCTGCACAATAGGAATGTTTTTGTAAGGCAAATCACCGTAATATACAAGCTCTGTGTCGCCTACGATGATTATCATTCTGCCGTTTGGATATCTTCTCGACGCTCTTTCAAAATATGTAACAACCTTTTGAGCGCCTTCTATAGCTTTATGACCTAAACCCATTACTGCATTTTCATATCCAAAACCGCCACCCGATGATAAAGGCGTCAACTGGAATGTTTCTATACTTGTTCCTTCAACTTCGATGCCGTAAAGGTCGTAAATATCTTCAACGCTCTTTACCTGCTCAACGATTATAGACCGCTGTGCTTCAATACTTTGCTTAAAGAT
>JAZNUA010000100.1:0-7719 GCA_045592045.1 Congzhengia sp.
CTAAATTGTTCACTGATTCTAAAATGATTCTATAATATACTAAATAAGGAGAGTAAAATTATGAAAACAATAAAAGTTCAACCATTAACACACGAAAGTTTTGCACCTTTTGGTAGTTTTTACAATATGGGCAAACCTGACGGCTATGCACTTTGCGGAGAAATACATAAGTTCTTTCCTGACCGTATCAATGCGGACAGTGTATCAAGAATCGGTTTTTCTCCTATACAGGTAAAAAAGCCTGAAAAAATGATTATAACCCAACAGGAATACCATACAACCACATGGGAAATTATTATGCCGTTGGACGATGATATGATTCTTCACTGTGCACCTGCTTCTGCGGGTACTCCTGTCACAGATTTGGCAAAGGCATTTTTAGTGCCTAAAAACACAATGGTAAAGATGAATGCAGCAATATGGCATTTGGCACCTTTGCCTGCAAACAATGATATTCTAACCGCTCTTATAGTTTTGCCTGAATGCACATATGCAAACGACTGCACTGTTGTTGATTTAAATGCGGATGAACAGTTTGAAATAGTAAAGTAAGCTTACTCCGTTAAATAACTACAAGGGATTTTAAAATGAAAAAAAGATACCTGAAGATAGATATAATACGAGCTGTTGCAATAATAAATATGATAGCTTACCATACCGTGTGGGACTTGGTATATCTGTATGATTTTGACTGGAAATGGTATATGTCAGAGTGGGCATATATATGGCAGCAGTTTATATGCTGGAGCTTTATATTAGTATCTGGTTTTTCGGTTTCTTTGGGAAGCAAAAAAATCAGGCGAGGTTTAGTAGTGCTTTTATCAGGTGAAATTATATCTGTTGTTACTACGGCTTTTATGGCTGAAACGAGGATACAGTTCGGCATATTGACATGTGTAGGCTCATGTATGCTGATGGTGGGAATTTCAGACAAAATGATGAAAAAATTAAATCCTGTATCAGGTATCATAATAGGTGCGGGGTTGTTCGTCGTTACGCGGAATATAAACGAGGGATTTCTTGGATTTGAAAAATGGAACCTTATAGAATTGCCTGAAAAATTATACTGCAATACTTTTTCTACATATTTGGGATTTACTGTGGATGGTTTTTTTTCGACGGACTACTTTTCGATTTTCCCTTGGATATTCTTATATATAACAGGCTATTATCTTTATAAACTGTTTGAAGCAAAAGATATTCTGAAGTATTTTGAAAAAGGCGGAAGTAAGTGGTTAGAATGGATAGGCAGACATTCGCTGGAATTTTATATCGTCCATCAGCCTTTAATTTATCTTGCACTTATGCTTATTTTTAAAGAATAGAATGAGGCTGATACTGCAAAAATGCTTGATAAGGAGATAACGATGACAGAAGAATTATTAAAAAGGATCAATGAGCTTGCAAAAAAATCGAAGGAAGATACTCTTACTGACGAGGAAAAACAAGAACAACAAGCTCTTCGTCAACAATATATAGAAGAATTTAAACAAGGTGTAAAGAACACATTAAACAATGTGTATATTGTTGATGAAAACGGTAATGAAGGTAAATTAAAAAGAAAACGCGGAGAATTTTGCGGGTCGTAAGTATTATAAGCTCAAAGAAATTTAAAAAATATGTTTCAGTGGTTGATAATTGCACATTCTCACAGTATGGATTATAATGAAATTATACTTCAAATTGCGTTTAATCGAAAACCTGTTGCTTTTTATGAGCGACAGGTTTTTGTGTATTTTTAACAAAAACTATATTTGGTAAAATTTTCTAAAAAATGGTTAATTTTTAATTGATTATTTTAGAATTGTTATACAATATCACAAAAAAACAAATTTATTTATCAAAAAAACCAAAATTATTGAGTATAAAAAATGTCGAAAAAACCGCATAAATTAGGCAATTTAGTCAATGTATGGTAATATGTTACTAAAACTGTTATCAAAAATTATAAAAAAAGTACAAAAAAATTTCAAAAAACTATTGCATTTTAACTAAATAGATGGTAGAATGAGATATAACATTAAGACTATGGGCGTATGTTGCGTTTTGTGTTTTTTTGTATTTTAAATGTGCCGTGTCTGTAAATTGGCAAATAGCTGACAATTTGTACAATGGGCGGGCGTCGTACGGTGTAATTTTTTTAAGAATTCAAGGTAGAGGAGAGGGTATTCTTTGAAAAAGTCAGACATAGCAGTAGTAAGCGATGCTTATTTGCCGAAGAAGAAGTCTTTTACTAAAAGATTCGTGGCTAATGTGCCGCTTTTAGTAATGTTGTTTCCCGGATTTGTAGCGTTGCTTATGTTCGCATACAAGCCTATGTACGGTTTGTTAATCGCATTCCAGGATTACAGACCCAGAGTCGGAATTTTTGGTAGTGAATTTGCGGACAATTATGGTATGGCAAACTTTATAGAGCTATTTAGTAATTATAAGTTTATGCCTGTATTATTCAACACAATAAGAATTAGTTTCTTGCGTATTATTTGCGGTTGGCCGGCGCCTATTATATTAGCGTTGTTGCTAAACGAAATCCGTTGTGGCTGGTTTAAGAAATTAACACAGACACTAACTTATATCCCATATTTTTTCTCATGGGTTATTATGGGTGGTATATTTAAGATGCTGTTCTCGACAGTTGGTCCTGTGAACATGATTTTGACATCTCTTGGATTTAACTCAGTTCCGTTCTTTAGTGACGGTGGTGCATTCCTTGTGCTTTTGGTAGGTACTGCAGTATGGCAAGGTATCGGTAGTGGTGCTATCGTTTATATTGCGGCATTGGCAGGTGTTGATGAATCGCTTTATGAAGCGGCTTACATCGATGGTGCAGGTAAGTTTAGACAGGTAATAAGTATCACACTTCCAAGTATTATGGGTACAATCACAACGGTATTCATTATGAATCTTTCAGGTGTTTTGAATGCAGGTTTTGACCAGATATTCAATATGTACAACTATTCTGTATATGAAGTTTCGGATATTTTGGATACATACTCTTATACACTTCTTATGAGAAGTGAATGGGAACTTGGTACAGCACTTGGCTTATTTAAATCTTTAGTAGGTTTGTTATTCGTTACTACATCTAACTGGGTTGTTAAGAAAATCAGCAATGATGAGTACGGTATTTTATAAGGAGGGATAGATAAATGATACAGCGCACAAAAGGCGAGAAGATATTCAATGTATTTAACTACATTATTTTGTCTTTACTTGCTCTTACCACTCTCTATCCGTTCTTGTACACATTCACAATTTCGATAAGTACAAAAGCAGTGGCTGAGACAGTGGGGTTACATATTTTGCCTGAATGGGGCGAGGTTACATTAGACCCATATAAGCTGGTTTTCAAAAATCCTGAAATATGGACTGCATACGGATATACACTTTTCAGAACATTTGTCGGAACGACATTATCCGTATTTACAACATGCTTTTTCGGTTATGCTCTTTCAAGACCTAATTTAATGTGGAAGAAATTTTTCTCTATATACATTATGCTTACAATGATTTTCAATGCTGGTCAGATTCCGAGCTTCTTGAACATCAAGAGTTTGGGACTTTTGAACAACATCTGGGTATATATACTTCCTACCTTGATGTCAGCATACAACACAGTTGTTGCTAAATCATTCTTTGTAGGTATTCCCGAAGCACTTAACGAATCTGCGAAGATTGACGGTGCGGGCGAATTTAAAACATTCTTTACGATTATTGTACCTCTTTCAATGCCTATTATGATGACATTGGCATTATGGGGTGCCGTGGGTCAGTGGAATTCATGGTTTGACTCAATGCTCTACATGACAGATGGTAAGAAGATCGTTGTTCAGCAGTACATTCAGCGTATCGTAAATGAAGGTTCAACAAACAACATTACTGACTTTGGTGCTGGTGAAAATATGACCCAGAACCTTACACCTGAAACAGTTAAGGCAGGTTCTATCATGATTACTGTTCTTCCTATTTTGTGTTTCTATCCTTTTGTACAAAGATTCTTTATCAAAGGTGTTACACTTGGTGCTGTAAAAGGTTAATGTCAATATGACATTGAATCATAAATTTCAAACAAGATACAGGAGGTAGTTTAAAAATGAAAAAATTATTATGTTTAATGTTAACATTAGTTTTTGCTATCGGTGCATTAGCCGGTTGCGTTGGTAGTGTTGACGACCAGGATGCCGAATTAGGAGCTTTCCAGGATGACGGTAGCGAAAAACTGGAAATTTCTTGGTTAGGCTATGCTACACTGGCAGGGTGCTCAGAGGGTACAGCGTCTGAAAAATTGCTTGAAGAAAAGTTTAATGTAGAATTAAAGCCGATTTTTGCAGAAAATGCAAATTACACAGACAAGAAAAATGCTCTTTTACAATCTGGCGAAATTCCGGATTTAATCTATGAACTTGACCCTGCACATGTGTTTGCAGATGCAAGAGACGAATATTTGTTCCAGCTTCAGTATGATGTTATCAAAAAGTATGCTCCATCTATTTTTGCAGATATTAGCGATAGAGCTCCTGCAGCTTGGGCATATTCATACTATGACGGAAAAAACTATGGTCTTCCGAACTTGAATAATACTCATGAAGAACGCGCTGTAGTTGTTTACAGAAAAGACTGGCTTGATAAAGTTGGAATGGATGTTCCAGAGACACTTGATGACTTACACGATGTATTATTAGCTTTCACCAAAGAAGACCCAGATGGAAACGGGAAAAACGACACATATGGTTATAATTTATCTTCAACACAGTTCCAGGGTTACTTCGATGATATTTTCGGAGCATACGGTGTGTTGCCCTTTGACTGGCAGGAAGTTAACGGCGAAATCGTTTACGGCGGTTTAAGACCTGAAACAGTAGAGGTTTTAAAGATTCTTAACAATTGGTATGATGAAGGTATCATTTACCCCGGATTTGTAGAACTTGATAAGGGAGCAGGCGATCTCTTTAATTCAAACTTAATGGGTTATGGTGTGAGATATGGCTATGAAGATCATGACTTACCTACAAGTACACTAAGTACACTTAAGAAAAAAGCCCCCGACGCTGAGCTCGTATACGATACACTCGTTAAAGGTCCTAAAGGGGATTATGGTGTGAGAAGCTGGGGTTATCCTTGTCATGTAGTAGGATTTGGTGCTAATGGCGATGATGCACCTAAGAAGATTACAAGAATGCTTAAAATGTTTGAAGCTATGTACACCGATGAGGCACTCTTATCAGAGATTAGATTTGGTAAAGAGGGCGAGACATATATAGTAGAAGATGGTAAGACTACAATGAGAGTTGTACCTACAGAAGAATATAGTGACCCTGCTGTATGTAGACTTGCAGGTTATGAATTTAACGCATCAGGTCCTACATTCTGGACACCATTTGCTCCAAGTCTTGAAACAACAGAAAGCCTCCGTACAACAGCTTATAATGAATTTAGAGAAAAGTATATAGACCTTAATGCTAACTTGAAGGATGTATTCTACAAGGTAGATATCGTTCCTTCAGCTCCTACATATATCGTTGATATTCGTAATCAGCAGATGACTTTGATGTCAAAGGTTATTAAGGGTGAAATTGCTGCAGATAAGTACATTGAAGAATTTACAAAAATCTGGAATGGAACAGGTGGCGAACAGTTGCTTAAAGAAGCAAGAGAACAGAAGAATATTCTTAATGATATCTACAAAGAGATTGGCATTAACTAATATTTGATTTTGACCTCTGTACACTATTGTGTACAGAGGTTTTTTATTATTGTAAGTAACAATAGTCAAGATGCTTTTTGAAAAATACAAATAAATCTTGAAAAAAATAGCCCAAAGTGATATAATTTATGCATAAAAAATATGGCAAATCATTGGTACGAATGGTTAAATGATGTACTTTTGGTGGAATGGAGTTATTATGAAATATACCAAAGCATTTACATTAAGTTATGATGATGGAATTTTTCAGGACAGGAGATTTGTGTATTTGCTGAATAAATATGGTTTAAAATGTACATTCAATTTAAACAGTGGTTTGATTCAAGAAGGTTCAGAAGGAAACTGGTCAGATGAAAGGAAAATGCGTTACACGAACAATTTAGTTCCTGTTTGTCGTATGATTGGTAGTGGTTTGCCTGAACTTTACCGCGGACACGAGGTGGCTGTTCATGGTGTTGACCACATAAAATTGACCGATGCTGATAAAAAAAGCACAGAGCACGAGCTTATAGATGATAAAATTGCGTTGTCTAAAATGTTTGGATATGATGTAGTTGGTGCAGCTTATGCGTATGGTGCATCTAATGAATATGCGGAAGAAGCCTTAAAAAAAGCAGGTATAAAGTATTCAAGAAGTATAGAATCCACAGAAAAGTTTGACCCGTCTTCTGATATGTATAATTACAAACCAACCTGTCAGCATTCAAACAGCAATCTGTTTGATTTGGCTAAAAAGTTTATAGAACTGAAGACAGAAAAACCACAGATTTTCTATGTTTGGGGTCATACATACGAATTTGACTCTGATGAAAAGGAATGGACACGAATAGAGGAATTTTTTAAACTCATTTCAGGACATGACGATATTCTCTACGGAACAAATATTGAAGTATTTAAGTATTTTGGTTTGGTTTAAGGTTGTACAAATTGTATAAAGTTAGCTCTGACTGAATAAATTTTAACAGAACAATTTATTTAAGGAGCTTACTGTAATGTTGGTATTAAAAAAGAAAAAAATCATATTATTCGTATTGATTGTGGCTTTGACGGTATTTTTATTAGGAGTAGTGCGAGGAAAGTTTATGCCTGACAGACAGACCTTTCTCCCCACAGAGGGTAGAACAATCATTATTGATGCAGGCCACGGTGGTTTTTTTAATACTATATAAAAAAATTTAAAAAAACACTTTACAAACTGATT
This sequence comes from Congzhengia sp., assembly GCA_045592045.1. Lineage (GTDB taxonomy): Bacteria > Bacillota > Clostridia > UBA1381 > UBA9506 > Congzhengia. The sequence goes on from JAZNUA010000100.1 coordinate 6,906, forward strand.
TATTTGTGATAGAATGTCATTCGTTACCGATACTGGGGGTTTGGAGTCACCTCGATTTTGACCTTGCTCTCGGCATACGGCAAATATAATTTTTTAGAGGAGGAAATCATCATGCGTAAAGAAGTAAAGCAGGAAATCATTGCTAAATACGCTATTCATGAAGGCGACACAGGTTCACCTGAAGTTCAGATTGCTGTGTTAACTGCAAGAATCAATCACTTAAACGAACATTTAAAGGAGTTTAAACAGGACCATCACTCAAGACGCGGTCTTTTAAAGATGGTTGGTCAGCGTAGAGGTCTTTTGAAGTATCTTATGAAGGTTGATATCGAAAGATATCGTGCCATCATCGAAAAGCTCGGACTTCGTAAATAATTTAATTATGAAACCCAAGGTGTCACATTACTGCGTATCGCTGGTGTGGCACTTTTTTTCTGTACTTTTATCGATGAAAAACGGAGGATATGTTTTGTTGCACATCAATTGTTTAATCTTGACATTTTTTTTAATATATATTATACTGTAATTGCAAAAATAGAAATTAGGAGGAAGTAAAATGTTTTGCGATAAGTGCGGTTATAAATTAGAAGATGATGCTACATTCTGTGCATCTTGTGGAAACAAGATACAGTATGATGAACCTCAGGAAAATGTGCAGGAAGATGCACAAGAAAAGGCACAGGAAAATGTGCAGGATACAATTGCTCAGGACACAGATATACAGAGTGATGCTCCGTCAGAGGAGGCTCCTGTTGCAGAAACAGAAAATATCGGGGAAGTAGCGACTGATGCAGTGGAAACTGTACCTGCACCT
>JAZNUA010000101.1:0-6989 GCA_045592045.1 Congzhengia sp.
AAAAAAGCACGCTTAGGGTGTCCCTAAGCGTGCTTTTTATTGTCAACCGTTTTACCCAGTCCATCGTATAAAACCAAAGCTTTTATCTATATTTAATAACCAGCAATATTATAATATTCTCATTATATATTCTGTAACAAAAACGCCCGTACAAGAAAACGCTGCAACAGTTACCATACTTCGTCTGAAATATGCCAGCACCAATGCAATCAAGGTACCCGCAACCGCAGAAACAACAGATGATGTGGAATAAAATATTGCAGGAAATGTCATAACAGACAAAACCGCATAAGGTACATAATACAAAAACGAAAGCAGAAATTTGTTTTTTATTTTTTTCTTCACAAGCACCAATGGTATCATGCGTATCAGGTATGTAACTCCCGCCATAACCAAAAGGTATATAAAATAATTATGCATCGGCTTCATCCTCCTCACTCACATTTAAAGGTGCAACAAGTGCAAACAATGCACTGGCTAAAGCCGCACAAATTATAATGACAAATCCTGACGGAATTACTGATAGGGCTGGCACAAAGTAAAATACACAGCTAAGCGCTACTGCTGTTGCTACACACATAGCAGTAGCTCGTTCGGTTTTTACCTTTGGCATAACTATGGCAATAAACATGCCGTAAATAGCTATTCCCAAGGCAGAAACAACTGCTTCAGGCAGAATATTGCCTGCACACGCACCAAGCAAAGTGCCGCCGCTCCAACCAATATATGGTGTCGTCATAAGACCATAAAAATACCATTTACCTATTGTTCCCTCGTTGGAATAAGATACCGCAAAAATCTCATCTGTCATCGAAAAACTCATCAAAAACCTATCAGCTGTTTTTACGGATTTTCCAAGTTTTTGCGAAACAGAAACCGACATCAATGCATATCGAAGATTTATTATTATCTGTGACATAGCAAGCTCAATCAATGTTCCGCCCGTTGTAATAATAGGCACAGCTGCAAGCTGCCCCGCAGATGTAAGATTCGTCATAGACATAAGAACTGCTTCTATGATTGAAAGTCCGCTTCCGCAAGCAAAAATGCCAAATGCAAAAGATATTGACAAATACCCCAGGCATATGGGAATTCCATCTTTAATTCCTTTTAAAAAGTTGTTTTGCTCTTTCATTTTTTCCTCACATTAAAGTAATTTTAAACTTGGGTTTTCTAAATAATTAAGTTTATATTTTTCCACTATGCCCCGTGCTTTTGACAAAGATTCTAAGTCGCCTGCTCCTGAAACATCGTGAGCATCAAACCCAAATACTACAGAGCATTTTTCTTCTCCTGCTATTTTCCAGAAATCTTCGTTAGGATAATGTCTGTTGTCACGAATGCCCAAAAAATTTATTTCCAAAGGCGTGTTTGTTTCATTGGAACATTTGCATATTTTTCTCATTTCACGCTCATATAACTTTTTATCTCCGATAAAATTGAAGATATCAGGGTGTGCAACATAAGTTATATATCCACTTTTCATAGCGCTTACCACACAGTTTGTATAGCAGATAAGCTTCTCTTTATCATCTGTCGGCATACTCGACCAATGAACGCTCTCAGTTTCATCTCCAACCGAGTGTTGTCCTAAAATAAGATACTGGGCTCTGTGTGCTTTGGCATCAACTATCATCTGAGAAAAATACTCAGGGTAGTACTCTGTTTCATAACCTACAAAAATTTCGATTTTTTCTTTGTATTCATCACGAAGCTTAAAAATCGTATCTATATATTCATCCTCCTGGACTTTCGGTATGCGATAATAATATTCGCTGCCATCAGAAAAAACGAGAGGAATATGGTCTGAAAATCCCAGTTTTTTAATTCCTGCTGAAATTGCTTTTTCTATATATTCTCTCTCGGTACCTGTTGCATGACTGCAACGATATGTATGAGTATGATAATTATAATCCATTATCCCTTCGCCCCCGAAAATATTATACACCATACAAACAAAAAAAGAAAGGTAATTTAACATTTTTTTGCTGGAACAGGCGAAAAAACAGAGCGGTATAAACCGCTCTGTTTAAATTAAAGTATAATTATGCAATATCAAATTTCTGCTGGATTGCCTTAACAGCCATATTTTCCAAACCTCTGTCAATAAGAACAGAAACCTTGATTTCTGATGTTGCAATCATATGAATATTGATGTGAGCATCATACAAAGCTTCAAACATCTTAGCTGCAACGCCGGGATTTGTAACCATACCTGCACCAACGATAGAAACCTTAGAGACTTCTGTTGTGTAGCTTAAGTCGCTGTAACCTATGATATCTTTGTTCGCTTCGATAACTTCCAATGTTTCCTGTAATTTACCCTCGGAAACTGTAAAGCTTATATCCTTTGTGTTATCTCTGCCGATTGACTGTAAAATAACATCTACATTTATATTGTGTTTTGCCAAAAGAGAGAAAATCTTAAATGCCTTACCTGGTGTATCCTCAATATTACATAATGAAATTCTCGCTACATCGCTGTCCTTTGCTATACCTCTTACCATCATTGATTCCACGGTTGTTACCTCCTTAACTATTGTGCCCTCAGCGCCTGTGATGCTTGAACGAACACAAAGGTTTACATTATATTTTTTAGCAAGCTCTACTGAGCGGTTGTGTAATACATTTGCACCTAAACTTGCAAGCTCTAACATTTCATCGTATGAAATTTCAGAAAGCTTTTTAGCATCAGGCGCAATTCTCGGGTCTGTTGTGTATACGCCGTCAACATCTGTGTAAATCTCACACAAATCAGCGTGGCACGCAGCTGCCAATGCAACGGCTGATGTATCAGAACCACCACGACCTAATGTAGTGATATCATCGTATTTGTTAATGCCCTGGAAACCTGTAACGATAATGATACGCTTTTTGTCAAGCTCTGCATTAAGTCTTTCTGTGTTTATCTTTTTAATTCTGCTGTCAGAGTATCTTGAATTTGTAGAAATACCTGCCTGCCAGCCTGTTAATGACACTGCAGGATAACCCATATCCTCAATTGTCATAGCCAAGAGTGCTGCTGAAATCTGCTCGCCTGTTGTGAGGAGCATATCCATTTCTCTCTTTGACGGATTTTTGCTTACTTCTTTTGCCTTTTCGATTAAATCGTCAGTTGTATCGCCTTGTGCGCTTACTACAACGATAACATCGTTGCCTGCTTTGTAGGTATCTGTAATAATACCTGCCACACGCCTCAAGCACTCAACATCTTTAACAGACGAGCCACCGAATTTCTGAACTATTAAAGCCAATTTTAAAACCTCCTGTTAACGCGCTATTTTATGATTTTTGCGCCTTCATTATCAATATCTAAAAGTTTAACGCTCCATGTAGGAAACGATTTGTCAGTATATTCTTTTATGTCCTCATAGAAAAACTCCGCATCATCTGCTTCAATTATTGAAGCAAGTGTAGGACCTGAACCACTGATATATGTGCCCAAAGCACCGTAAGATTTTAACTTGTTGTATAGCTTTTGGTATCCGTCTATAAAAACCTTTCTGTAAGGTTCGTGAATTCTGTCGTCAATAGCGCACAAAAGATTTTCATAATTTCCTGAAACCATAGAAGCCACCAAAAGTGCAGTACGGGATATATTAAAGGCTACATCCTTCTTCGGATAATATCCGGGCAAAGTATTTCTTGCCTTTTGCGTTGTTACAGCATAATCAGGAATAAGCACAAGACACTTTAAGTCTCCGTCTATTTTGTGAGAATAATAAAAAACCTCGTCCTTATCCAAAACAGATACGGTAAACCCGCCAAGATATGCCGCGCATACATTATCCGAATGTCCCTCTATCTTAGTCGCCATATTTATTATTTCGCGAGACGAAAATTTACCTCCGCATATTTCGTTTGCAGCAATAAGACCACCAATAATACACGCCGAGCTTGACCCTAACCCTCTGGTTACGGGAACTTCACTGGAAAGTGTAAGCTTTAATCCGGGCATCTTATACTGTGCCTGCTCAAAAAGATACTTCATTGATTTGTAGACAAGGTTTTTTTCGTCAGTAGGCAAAAATTCCTTTATCTGTGCATCTGCTATCACGATTTCCAAACCGCTGTCTGTTTCTTCTGCTTCTATATAATTATACAATGTAAGTGCCAAGCCCAAAGAATCAAACCCCGGGCCTAAATTTGCTGAACTGCCGGGCACTCTGACTTTTATTTTAGCCATAACCTCTTACTCCTTTATGCAAGAAGACGAATGAAAGAGCATCTGCCTTTTGCTATTGCAAGAAAATCTTTTTCTTTCATTTCCTCTGTGGTAAACACTGCTTCACCATTTACTGTATCTATCATACTGCCTGAAAGTGCATCACATAATGTCTTGTCCTCAGTACGAACAAAATATCTGTATGTTGCTTCCATGGGGTCTGCCATATTTTTGCCATCTGACTCTTCCCAGATTACCCATTTATTTACACCCAGATGCTTCGCACTGTCAATAATATCAGCAACTACTGCACTGGCGGTAGGAAGCTTTCCTGCACCGCGACCGTAAAACATCGCTTCACCTAAAGAGTCACCCTTTACCATAATGGCATTAAACACTCCGCTCACGCTGGAGAGCTGACTGGAGTTGGGAACGAGTCTGGGAGCCACAAGAGCCAGCACCTTTCCGTCCTCAGTAATCTTCGAAGAGCCGATAAGCTTAATAACATAGTCAATCTTTTCAGCACAAGCTACATCTGTTGTGGATATACCTGTGATACCCTCTGTGGGAATGTTGGCATAATCTACGAATTCGCCTGTTGCAAGTGAAGAAAGAATCGCTGTTTTTCTGCAGGCATCGTGACCATCTACATCTGCTGAAGGATTGCGTTCTGCATAACCCAAATCCTGTGCCTCAGCCAAGGCATCCTCAAATGAAGCACCCTCAGAAAACATTTTAGTCAGGATAAAGTTTGTTGTGCCGTTTAAAATGCCGTTGATTTCCTGAACTGTATTGGCAACCAGACACTGATTTAAAGGTCTGATAATAGGAATACCGCCGCCTACTGATGCCTCAAAGAAATAATTTACGCTTTTTTCTTTAGCTATTTTGATGAGCTCTGTTCCGTATGTAGCAACTAATTCCTTATTGGATGTTACGACTGTTTTGCCTGCCAAAAGTGCAGACTTTGTAAAATCATACGCAGGCTTAAGTCCGCCCATAACCTCAACAACAATTTTTACCTCATCATCATTTAATATATCATTAAAATCCTTGGTGAAAAGCTCCTTGTCCGGATGTTCACCAAAATCTCTGATATCCAATATGTACTTAATGTTCAATGTGTCTCCGGCTTTTTTTGCAATGGCATCAGGATTATTTTTTAATATCTCATAAACACCTGAACCTACTGTACCAAAGCCTAATATTGCAATGCTAATCAAAACATCGCCCCCTCTTGTAATTATGTACTCACATATTATAACTCAAAAACAGGCAGAAGGTCAACTGTTTTTTTAATAAAATGCCAAAAAAACACATTTTTTTCGTGTAACATATAGATTTAAGCATCATACAATGTAATAGACGCTCACTCATAATAAAAAAATTGGAGGTTATTTATGGCAGACAGACGCTATCCATCACCCACATCACCTTGTAATGATGTGAAAAATTCAGTTTGTGTACATACTGATAAGGTCTATGATTCCTGTAAGGACAAAGATTGTATCGAAGACGCAAGAGTATATTTTTCCGAATGCGACAGAGACTTAATTGAAAAAGCCGTAACAATAAAAGCAAAAAAGGCAGAAGTAATATGGGCATACCCCGATGTTGAAGCCATTCCTTTTAACTGCGGGTACTACACAGTCGACACAACATTCTACTTCAAAATCACATTTGAGGTTTGCATAGACCACAGAAAGCCAATGGTTGTTGAAGGTCTTGCAATGTTTGATAAAAAAGTTGTGTTGTTTGGTTCTGAGGGCTCCGCTAAAATATTCACATCACAGTACAGCCCCAATGCTACTTGTATGAGCGAAGCAGGCTGGCAAAAAACCAATCTTCCCAAAGCAGTTGTTGAGGTTGTTGACCCGTTGATATTGGCAGTAAATACGAAAGAAGTATGCGAAAATGACAACTCCTGCACAAATACCTGTGATTTATCTTTAGTTCCTGAAGATATTTGCAATGTATTTGATGACAGGTTGACAGGAAATATGCAGAAGCAAATATATGTATCAATCGGTATGTTCTCTATCATAAAATTAGAAAGAACAGTACAGTTGTTGATTCCTGCCTATGACTTCTGTATTCCGCAAAAAGAATGCGACACAACATTCGACAGCAATCCTTGTGATTTGTTTGAAAAAATCGGTTTTCCTTTTGATGAGTTTTTCCCTCCCGAAAAGGAAATCTGTGACCAAAAGAAACTCACAGACTGTAATTGTGATTAACATTTTTCTTTGGTGCACCTGTGCACACTTTCGATTGACTGCCACAAAGACTTTTTGTGGCAGTCAATTTTTTATTGCTTTATATATAAACAAAATTAAGCGGCTGTCCTTTTTTATAAGACAGCCGCTTTTATAAAATACTTTCCGACCAATATCACTCTGATATACCGAAACTTATTCCCAAAGCCTCATCTACCTGCAATAATCGCTCATCATCAAGCTTTCCTATTTTTTCTTTCAGTCTTTTTTTATCTATGGTTCTTATTTGCTCCAGCAAAATGACAGAATCCTTTAAAAGACCGTAGTCGTTTGCGCTTATTTCTATATGAGTGGGCATTTTGGCTTTATTTATCTGGGAAGTTATGGCGGCAACAATAACCGTGGGCGAAAACTTATTTCCCACATCATTCTGAACTACTAAAACAGGTCGTGTAACACCTTGTTCGGAGACTATAACAGGACTTAAATCAGCGTAAAAAATATCTCCTCTTTTTACAACCACACTATTCACACTCCGCAAGTTTTTCTTCTAACGCAGAAAAAGCAAGTCGGAGGCCAAGCGGTCTTAGGAAGACAATCAACTGCCT
>JAZNUA010000102.1:0-18550 GCA_045592045.1 Congzhengia sp.
TATACATTGTAGAAGGGTTCTTCATTACCTAACATATATTGAATGAAATGATAAGCAACAAAGTAGTCAATGCCACCATGACCTGCATTGTCTGCTGCTCCTTTTTCATACTTGTCTTCAGAAATAACGCCTGATGATGTCCAGGTGTATCTTTTTGTCATATATGTTTCTGTTTTGTGGTTAAATTCAACAAGATTGTGCTGCTCGCGTTCGTATCTGATTGTTTCTATGTTACCATTTGAAAAACCTAAACGATAAAACTTTGTTGCAGGAATCTGGTTGGAACAGCCTGTTGTGTTAAATATTGCTCCGTTTTCCATTGTTGTAATAACCATAGACGCAGGACAGTCTGAAATCTTAGCTCTTTCCTTTGTAAATTCAGGCTTATGGACAGGCTTTACCGAAACCTTAGCAGGCATTGTATTTGAAACATACATCAAAGGTCCTAATGAATGCATATTATAGTAGCTCATAGGAAGCAATTTACGCCAGTGAAGATTGTCCATATCAAGCTCTTCATCAACAGGGCCGCTGCCATGAACATATTCTGCATATCCTGTAAAGAGCTCACCTAACTCACCGCTTTCAACCTTTGATTTCATAGCATGAAGACCGGGGAAATACAAGCAGTTTGCCGCAAGCATATACTTTGCTCCTGTCGCTTCTGCTGTCTCAACCAAATCAACACACTTACCAAGTGAAGGTGCCGCTGTTGTTTCTGATAATACTGCAATGCCCTTTTTCATAGCTTTCATGGCAAAATCTGCATGCTCGTGGAAAAAGTTTGCAAGCATAACTGCATCAACAATACCTGATTCCAACATTTCATCATAGTCAGAGAAAACCTTAATGTCTTCTGTTAGTGAGCCATCCTTTTTTCTGTCTTCAATGGTTTGCTCATCGATTTCGCAAACAGCTGTAACTACTGTTTCTTTAAAACTTTTACTGAAAAGCTCCAAGAATACACTGCCTCTTAAAAGGCCTACAACACCAACTCTGATTTTTTCCATGGTTATGTACCTCTCTTTTTTATATTTTTGATATATTTTTACCCTTCAAACTTATCTTTATCCGCCAATCTGCAAGGAAGCGTAATATCCCTGAATGATTTTGCAATTGGACAGCGATAATCACCGCGAACCTTATCTCTTTCTTCTTTCTTTGAAAAGTCAGGAATATCGTATTCCTTGCCATCTGATAACGCACTATACCAACCCAAAATACCTACTGCTGACAATGCAACAGAACGATATACATTGTAGAAGGGTTCTTCATTACCTAACATATATTGAATGAAATGATAAGCAACAAAGTAGTCTCCACCGCCGTGACCTGCATTGTCTGCCGCTCCTTTTTCATACTTATCAGCAGAAACAACGCCTGATGATGTCCATGTGTATCTTTTTGTTATATATGTTTCTGTTTTACTGTTAAATTCAACCAGGCTGTGCTGTTCGCGTTCATATCTGATTGTTTCCAGATTGCCATTTGAAAAACCTAAACGATAAAACTTAGTACTTGGACTCTGTATAGAACAGCCTGTTGTATTGAATACTGCGCCGTTATCCATTGTTGTAATAACCATAGCTGCAGGACAATCAGTAACCTTGGCTCTTAACCTCATATATTCAGGTTTATGGATAGTTTTTACTGAAACCTTAACAGGCATTGTATTTGAAACATACATCAAAGGTCCTAATGAGTGCATATTATAGTATGTCGCAGGAATCAACTTGCGCCAATGAAGGTTGTCCATATCAATCTCTTCATCAACTGGTTCGATGCCATGAAGATATTCTGCATATCCTGTAAATAGTTCGCCTAACTCGCCACTTTTAACTTTTGCCCTCATGGCGTGAAGACCGGGGAAATACAGGCAATTTGCCCCAAGCATATACTTTGCGCCTGTCGCTTCTGCCGTCTCAACCAAATCAACACACTTACCGAGTGAAGGTGCTGCCGTGGTGTCTGATAATACCGCGATACCCTTTTTCATCGCCTTAATAGCATAATCTGCATGCTCGTGAAAGAAATTTAAAAGCACAACCGCATCAATAAGACCTGATTCCAACATTTCGTCATAGTCAGAGAAAACCTTAATGTCTTCTGTTAATGAACCATCTTTTTTTCTGTCCTCAATGGTTTTTCCATCAACTTCACAAACAGCTGTAACTACTGTTTCTTCAAAACTTTTACCGTAAAGTTCCAAGAATACGGCACCTCTTAAAAGGCCCGCAATACCGATTCTGATTTTCACCATAGTTACACACCTCACAATGTAACCTACTAACGCTAATGCAACAAGCACATTATACTACTTATTTATTTAAAAGTCAATCCTATAATGCCATTTTATGAAAATTTTGAATTATTTTAATATGTTTTTTTGGTATTGCTTTTCTGTTTAAAATATGGTATTATATCATACAAAGGATGTGACGAATTGATACCTAATTTAGACAATGTATATTACAGATTAAATGACTCAGGCGAAATAAAACTGTGTATTTTGTTCTGTATAAGATACGCAGGTGAGCCTCTTTCAGACAACGATATAAAGCATATTATGTTATCTGCAACCAATGTGGATTTCATTGACCTGTGTGATGCATTGAATAAAATCACACCCGAGAACTATGTCAACAAGGTCTGGCGTAATGAAACTGAAAAGTTCGACCTTACCCCGCAAGGTAGAGAAACTATCGATGTATTTGACGATAAAATTACAGCAAGCGTAAGAGCAAATTTAAAAAAGACAATTGACGAATATTTCAACCGCGAAGGACAGAAAGCGCAGATTAAATGCATTATTTCCCCCGCTGATAAAGGCTTGTTTAATATAGATATAGAAATCGTAGAAGGAAAAACAACGCTGCTTTCTATGACTGTTTTTACAGGAAATAAAGAAAAAGCCGCAAGATATGCCAAAGGTTTTCGAAACAAGCCTATGGAGTTTTATACAAGCGTGGTAGAGTCATTAGCATCCTTGGCTGACGAAGTTGAAAAGGAAACGGAATAAAATCAAAAATATGTAAATAAAAAAGACAGAAGTTAATACTTCTGTCTTTTTATTTGCCTGTATATTTTAGAACAGTCCTGTGATAACACCTTCATTATCTATATCAATTCTTTCCGCCGCGGGCGCTTTGGGAAGTCCGGGCATTGTCATAATATTGCCAGAAAGCGCTGTTACAAAGCCTGCACCTGCATAAGCTTTAACTTCTCTGATGGTAACTGTAAAGCCCTCAGGCCTTCCGAGAAGCTTCTCGTTATCCGATAATGAGTATTGTGTTTTTGCCATACAAACAGGAAGTTCACCATACCCTGTCGCTTCTAAAGTGGCAATCTGCTTTTCGGCTGCAGGCAGGAATGTAACTCCATCACCGCCGTAGATTTCTTTAACTATAATTTCTATTTTTTTCTTGATGGGTAGTTTTTCGTCATATATAGGTGCGTAATTTGATTCCTTCGTGTCGATAGTTTCAACTAGCTTTTTCGCTAATTCTACGCCGCCTTCGCCACCTTTAGCAAATACTTCAGCTAATGCAAATTCAGCACCTAAAGATTTACAATAATCCTCTACTGCTTTTAACTCTGCATCGGTGTCTGTGTGGAAACGGTTGATTGCAACAACAACAGGGATGCCAAATTTTCCGATGTTCTCAATGTGCTTACCCAGATTCACTATACCTTTTTTCAGAGCATCTACATTTTCTGTATTTAAATCAGCTTTTGCTACACCGCCGTTATATTTAAGTGCTCTCACTGTTGCAACAATAACAACAGCCGATGGTTTAAGTCCTGCAATTCTACACTTAATATCTAAAAATTTTTCTGCTCCCAAATCTGCACCAAAGCCTGCTTCTGTAATAACATAATCAGAAAGCTTAAGCGCTAACTTTGTAGCCTGAACGCTGTTGCAGCCATGAGCAATATTTGCAAAAGGTCCGCCGTGCATAAAACAGGGTGTGTTCTCTAAGGTCTGCACTAAATTTGGTTTTATGGCATCCTTCAATAGTGCACACATTGCACCTTGAGCGTTTAAATCTTTGGCTTTTACTTCTTTGTCATCGTATGTATAGCCTACTACGATATCAGAAAGTCTTTTCTTTAAATCTTCAATATCGCTCGCCATACATAAAATCGCCATAACCTCGGATGCAACCGTAATCGTAAATCCATCCTGACGAACGATACCGTTAATCTTTCCCCCAAGACCTACAACAACCTCGCGAAGTGCGCGGTCATTCATATCTAAAACTCTTTTAAATACTATTCTTGTGGGGTCAATGCCTAAACTATTTCCTTGCTTTATATGGTTGTCAATCATAGCACAAAGCAGGTTATTTGCCGCAGTAATAGCGTGAAAATCGCCTGTAAAGTGCAGATTTATATCCTCCATAGGAACAACCTGAGCATAACCACCGCCTGCTGCGCCGCCCTTGATGCCCATAACGGGACCAAGTGAAGGTTCACGAAGAGCGATAGAGGCTTTTTTACCAATACGCGCCATTGCCTGTCCCAATCCTACTGTTATTGTGGTTTTTCCTTCGCCTGCAGGAGTTGGGTTAATAGCTGTAACAAGCACCAACTTTCCATCAGGATCATTCTTTACTCTTTCCCAGACATCCGACGAAAGCTTTGCCTTATATTTTCCGTAAAGCTCTAATTCTTCTTCATTTATTCCGATTTTTTCTGCCACTTCAGCGATTGGTTTCATCGTCGATTGCTGTGCAATTTCGATGTCCGTCAACATCATTAACACCACCCTTTTTCTTTATTATTTCATTATACAAAAAATCAAGGGCGCTGTCAAGACCTCCTTTTTCATCAATTAGACCAAATTTTACAGCATCATCTCCTGAAACTATTGTCCCTACATCATTTGCTATTTCGCCTGTTTTCATCATTAACGCGGTAAATTCTTCTTTTGAAATATTTGAATTTTTGCATACAAACTCAGTGATGCGATCCTGCATTTTTCTGAAATATTCATAAGTTTGAGGCGATCCGATTACAGTTCCGCTCATTCTTACAGGATGAATGGTCATAGTAGCAGAGCTTGCAATAAACGAACGCTTTGCCGAAACTGCCAACGGCACACCGATTGAATGGCTTCCGCCTAAAACCAAGGATACTGTCGGTTTTTTCATAGATGATACGAGCTCCGCTATGGCAAGTCCTGCCTCCACATCTCCGCCCATTGTATTTAAAATTAGCAGAAGTCCGTCTATTTCTTCATTTTGTTCAACAGAAACCAATAGTGGCAGGACATGCTCGTATTTTGTCGTTTTTGTAGATGGAGGCACTATGCTGTGCCCCTCGATTTCGCCAACTATTGTTAAACAATGGATGTTTCCCTTACTGTTTTTGATTTCGCTTGATCCAAAATCCTTAATATCGTCATGCAGATTTTCTTTTTTGTTTTCTGACATAAAAATACCCCCACATAATAAGCTTATCTTATTATGTGGGGAAACTGGATTTTTATTCTATAATCCCATCTGTTCTAAAGTTTTTAATATACCGTCCGCTATGCCTTCTGCAAGCTTTTGGCGATATTTGTCGTTAAACATAAGTTCGCGCTCTTCTGTGTTTGAAATAAATCCTACTTCAATCAACACGGAGGGCATAATAGAGTGCTTTAAAACTGCAAGAGTAGTAGAATCCTTAATGCCTCGATTTGAGCCATTTGTTTCTTTTATTACGGCACTCTGGATATTTTGTGCCAGATCTTTATCTGTTACACCTGAGTATGTTGCACTTAGCTCCAAACTGCCCCATGTCTCTATACCATATGCAGTATCTGAACTAAACGAGTTCGTATGAACGCTTACAAAAAGCGTCGCTTTTTTTTCATTTGCATCTTTCGGTCTTGACACTAATGGTACTGTTTTGTCGCTATCACGAGACATTAAAACTTTCACATTATTTGCCTTTAATATGTCTCTTACTTTAAGTGAAACAGCAAGATTTATATCGCTTTCGCGCCAGATTTTGCCGTCCTCATCTGTGAAGATTGCACCAGGGTCTTCTCCGCCGTGTCCGGGGTCTAAATACACAGTTCTTGAGGGTGCATAAGTTGGCGGGTCAGGAATCACCGGAGTTGTCGGTTCTTCCTCCTCTCCATCAGGCTCGGGCGAAACAGGGGTTTGTATCAAATCCTTGCCTATTTTTACTATAAGTTTTTTTCCTGATGTGTATACTTTATAATCAAGACTCTCTGTCAAATCAAATACTATGCGGACACCTGCATCGTTCTGTCCCAATCGTATTCCTGTAACATCTTCATAACCTGTTTCCACAGATTTCAGGTTAGTAGGAAATTTTGTGTTCTCCGTATCCACCACAATTCTTATCGGCTCTTTTAATACGAAGTGTGAAAACTTTACTGTCTCATTAAATGTAAATGATGCAGTTACAGTATCATTATCCTTTGAGTGTGTAAAAGCAGATAAAGTTATATCGTATGTAGGCTTTACTGTTGTAGACGGTGTAGATGTGTCAGGTTTTGTTGAGCCTGCAGGGTTTGATGTATCAGGCTTTGGTTGTGTTGCAGGCGGAGTTGATTCTGTCTCTTTTCCCGTATTGATAATTATCGTGTCTGTTTTTGAATCAAAATTTACATCAAAGCCCAATGATTCCGCCACATACCTGACAGGAATCATTGTTTTCCCATTGATAAGTTTAGGTGGAATAGGCATCGTTTCCTTGACGCCATTTTTTTTGACCACCTTATTGTTTATATAAAGCTCGATTTTTGTACCATCATAGACTACAGTGACCTTTTGATTTACAGGACTCCAATCAACCTTTGCTCCCATTTTTTCAAATACATCACGGGCAGGCACAACAGAGTAATCATTAAACACGATAGGCGGAACTACACAATTTAAATAACTGCCGTCTATCTTTAATGAAAATATATTTCCCTCATATTCATGCCAGTCATCGTCATAATATATTTGTGCTGCATTTACGCTTATTGAAGAAAACAACAGCAACAGCACAAGTAAAAGGCTCAATATACGCTTCATTATATAACCTCCTAACAAAGGCCTTTCTTCTTCATATAAGTTTCCAAAATAAGTGCCGCTGACAATGTGTCAACAGTTCCTTTTCTCTTTTTTCCCCGCACATTCATTTCGTTTAAAAAAGCGTGCGCACTTACAGTTGTTAAGCGTTCATCTGAAAAGTCAATTTCTACATCCGTGTATGTCCTCAGTTTGTCCGCAAAATCCATTGTAGCATCTGTGCGAAAGCCTTGAGAATTGTCCATATTCTTGGGTAAACCGATGACTATTTTGGAAACTTCTTTTTCTTTGATTATGGCTACAATTTCTTCATATAGCGCATCGGTTCCGTCGTTTTGTATTGTTTTGTAGCCTTGTGACATTATCATAAGAGGGTCCGAAAGTGCTATTCCTACCCTTGCATCACCGAAATCTATTCCCATCAAACGCATTTTTCTTTCCCCTTTGTTTAGTCTTTTTTGATAAACTTCATAGCAAGTTTTGCAGTCTGTTGATTTTTTTCTTTAAATTCTTCTTTTTTTTCTTTTAGCCGTTCCTTTAAAGAAGCCATATTCTTTATAATTTCATCGGCTTCTTCTACTAATTTATTAGACGAAAGTTCATCTATCTCTACCAGCATAGTTGTATCCATATAATCAGCAAAGCCTTTGATTTTTGGATCATAAACGATACCGATAGCCGCAACTCCGCAAGACGCCGCATATACCAAAGAATGCAACCTCATACCTATGGTCAGCTCACACTCGCCGAAAATACCGATGATTTCTTCTGAGGTATAATTTTTTTTCAGGATATAGCTTTTAGTTTGCATAATTTCCTGTATTTTTTTTGATATTTCTGAGTCATCCGGTTTTTTGAGAGGAATGAATACGGGCGTCAAATTATGTTTATTGCAAATGGTGTCTATGTGCTGTGCAAAATTTTTCCAGAATTCTTCATCACAAGTCTTCCACTCTCTTACTGATATCGCAAGAAGCTTATTATCTAAAGGTATACCCTCCTGCTCTAAAATAGTCTTTGCTACTTTTCTATCGACACCTATCATACTCAAAGCAGGGTCAGCCGTAACTACTGTCTCTGTGGTTACGCCCATATTTTTAACCTCTTCCAAGCTTTTGTTGTCACGCAAAGTAATGATATCGGCCTTGTTTAACATCCCTGCCACTTTTGTTCTGTTTTTTTGTTTATTTACAGGTCCGATGCCGTTAGCGTACAGCATAACAGGAATTTTTGTGCTATATGCAATTTTCAACATATTCAGGTAATACCATAAAGATTTATCTGATGTGACATCCTGAATAAGACTGCCACCGCCAAATATAAACAGGTGACTTTTTTTCAGTTCTTTTTTGATTTTTCGAAGATTATAGCGATTTACGGAGTATACTCCGTATTTTTCTTCTGTTTCCTTGGGTACTTTGGAAAGAACCAACAGTCTTATGTCGTCCTTTTCTTTTTTTAGATTTTGTATCATTGAATACAGAAGCGTCTCATCGCCTGAATTGTTAAAGCCGTAATAACCCATCAAGACGGCATCCCATTTTTTTGAGTCAAGCGCCGCATCATACATCTGTATGCAATCGCCTGACATCTTAGAAAGGGAATATTTTTTTAAAATCGTTTCTCTGCTAAAAGCTCCTAATCTTGCATTTTCTTCATCGCTGTTTAAAAGCAATGTCTTTAAATCCTTTAACAAGAGTTCAGGAGTTGATGATGCCAACCCTCTGCAACAGAAATTTGTATCTATAGCGTTTTGTAATTTATCTTCGTCAAATATTCCAAGATATCCCTCGTTACCTGCAACAATAACAGGTTTTTCGCAAGCCATAGCCTCCAAAGCAGAACGGGAAACACCTACAAAAATATCAGAAAGTGCCGCAAATTTATAAATATCTGTTCTTGCGCCCGTTAAAACTATGTAGCGATTACCCAGTTTTTCATTTATCGCGTTTACCTGTTGCTCTAATTTGTCATATACATTACCGCCGCCTACAATAACAACCTCAATATCGGGGTTTATCTCAACCAGCTTCGGCACAATTTCTGCCAAATGAAAGGCAACCTGCGCTCTGTCTTCATCCATTCTCGATATATAGACGATTTTTTTCGTATTTTGTTCCAGTGAGAATTCATTTATTATATCTGAAGAATCTGCGTCTTTAGAAAACTTAGCAGTATCAATGCCGTTGATAGTAACATAAATATCTGTAGGATTAGTATTATAGTTGTCTATCAGGTACTGCTTAATATCTTCACTTACGGCTATTACTTTCTCGCCCCAGTTTGTAATATACTTAAGGCCGTGTGATGTGTCAAATACCCAATGGGCAGTTGTCACAAAAGTAAAATCCATTTTCTTTTTGAGAATACCGCACAAAAAAGCAGGTATTCTGCCATGAGCATGGACAAGCTCTATGCGTTCATCTTTTATAATGTTTTTCAGTATTTTAAGCGATTTTTTTATGTCTGATGGCTTCTTTGAGTGTAATGGAGCCTTGTAATGTTTGATGCCCGCTTTCTCTAAATTTTGCTCATAAGCACCGCCATTAGATGCCACAACAACATAATATCCCATACGCTGAAGCTCTAATGACAACTCTAAAACATGAGTCTCTGCACCGCCTATATCAAATTGCATCAGGGTCATAAGTATTCTTGTGTTCTTTTTCATAGCATGAGCTCCTTATTATACACCTATACTATTTTATCGTATGAAAATACTATCATAAAAAAGCGTTTTTTTCAACGAAATGACCTAAATTGTAACACAAATATTATATTTCAGCAAAATTCTGTCCATTAATTAACATTCTCGCCCAATGCTTTTTTATGCATATAGTGAATGTTTCGTTGGGAATAATTTAAAAGCTCAGATATTTCCTCCCAATCCTTTCCGTCTATGTATCTGTACTTCAAAAGCATGGAAGCCTGACCGTTTTTTACATTATCTATCTCTTTCTCTATTGCTCTTTTTTCCTGCAAAATATCTTTTACTTTTTTGCACAGTCTGATTTTTTCTCTTCCTAAGTCTTCCATTACTTCTTTTGTTTCTTTGTTGTTTGCAGGAGATAAAATGGCGGTGAGCTCCTCCAGCATTTTATACTCTCTTGCAAACCTTTTAAGCTCTTTTAAATCAATTCTGTATTTTTCAAATCTCTTCTTCTTTTCATCAATGTTCAATAGTGCTCACGACCTTTATAAGAATATTTTAGTTGTTCTTTTCTGAACTGTTCACATGTTTTGTAGAAGCTGCATTTTTTGTCCCTGCAGACAAGTTCATACAGAACCATACATTCTCCCTTTCGATAACCAAAACAATCTGTCTTTACCTTTGATGTGTTCATTGTTCTTCTGTTCCTTTCATTTTTTATTTTTTCAAATGTCCTACTTAGTTTAACATATTAAACTTAATTTGTCAAGCATATTAAATTATTTTGTTTAATTTGTTAAATAGCTATTGACAAACGGCTATTTAAAGGTTATAATGTTAAATATACTAAACTTGCGAGGTATAAATTATGACAATAGGTGAAATAGTAAAGCAGTATCGCGAAGAAAAAAATATAACAATGGATGAATTTTCAGCGATGAGCGGGTTGAGCAAGGGATACATTTCAATGCTTGAAAAAAACGAAAATCCAAAAACGAAACTCCCCATTATGCCTACTACAAAGACACTTTTTTCTGTTTCTCAAGCTTTGGGAATATCTGTTTCAGAGCTTATGGCAAAGTTAAACACAAACAGCAATATTGAAGAAATACCTCTGGACAAAATGGTGTATATTCCCGTTGTAGGTATGGTGCGTGCAGGTTATGGCGGACTTGCTTTTGAAAGTGATTTGGGACAGGAGACAGCGTCAGCAAGTGTCATATCGGGATATAATAAGGAGGATTTCTTTTATCTTAAAGTCAAGGGTGACAGTATGGAACCAAGGCTTTATGAGGGCGACCTGGTATTAGTAAGAAGACAGACAAGCATTGACAGTGGCTCTTACGGCGTTGTCACTATCGATGATGAGGAAGGCGTAGTTAAAATAGTAAACTACGACAAAAATTCTATAACACTAATATCCCAGAATCACAACTACCCTCCAAGAAAATTTGTAGGTCCTGAGGTAGAAAGAATTAGGGTTATAGGTAAAGTTATAGAAAGCAAAAGTAAGTTCATATAAAAGCTAAAACAAAAAGACAGCAGCAAATTCACTTTGCTGCTGTCTTTTTGTTTTTAACTATTCAGCCCTGTTTCTTTGATGTATTGTCTTAAAACATTACAGGACTTATCGAATTGTTCCTTTTCTTTATCGGTAAGCTGTAATGTGAGTATGGCTTTGACACCGTTTCTTCCTATGACCGTCGGAACTCCGGCATATACATCGTTCTGGTTATATTCACCCTCCAAATAAGTGGAAGTTGTCAATATGCTGTTTTCATTTTTTAAAATGGCTTTAACTATTCTGACTAAGGACATTCCAATACCGTAATAGGTAGATTGCTTAGCTTCTATAATCTCGTACGCCGCGTGTCGAACCTTGTCTGATAGACTATCCATTTCTTCCTGCTTGATTTTATCGCCATATTCTGATACTATCGACGCTACCGGCTTTGTGCCCACCATTGCCTGCGACCAAGGAACAAACTCACTGTCGCCGTGTTCACCCATTACATAAGCGTGCACATTTTTGGGGTCTATTTCTAAATATTCTCCCAATAAAAATCTCAATCTGGCAGTATCTAAGGTTGTGCCTGAGCCTATAACTTTGTGTTTTGGAAAACCTGACAGTTTTTTTACTACATAAGTCATCACATCTACAGGATTTGTAGCTACTAAGAAAATTCCCGAAAATCCTGACTCTACAACAGGAGAAACTATAGACTTAAATACTTCTGTATTTCTGGATAACAGTTCAGGGCGTGTCTCTCCCGGTTTTTGAGCTGCTCCTGCACATATTACTACAATGTCTGCATCCTTACAGGCAGAATAATCAGCCGCATAGATTTTCATATTTGCATTAGAAAAAGGAAGTCCATGATTTAAGTCCATAGCTTCCCCTTCTGCTTTTTTATTATTGATGTCAATCAGTGCAAGCTCATTGCACACATTCTGGTTTAACAAAGCATAGGCAAAGCTCATTCCAACAAAGCCTGCGCCTACTAAAACTACTTTTTGTTTTACAGCCCTCATAAATTCCCTCCAAGAATATAAAAGGGCTAAAAATATTTAACCCTTTAAGCTTTTAAAGTTGATATCTGTTTTTAAAAATCGTGCTGATTTTAATGCAAAAACAACTACAAATGAAATTGCAAAGTCGATACAGTGGTGAATAAATGTAAGTAATGCCACAGAGGACGCAAGATAAACTAAAGCATCTTCCGGAAAACCAAATAGAATAAAATTAACTGTAACAACTACAACCTCGCACAATGCATGAACGATACCTGTAAGCACGATAACGATAAAAACATTGCTTTTTCTTTTTAACATCGCATATCCCATAAATGAAAAAACAATATGAGAAAGTGCGCGAACGGCAACTAATACTGAGCCTGTTCCCATTAAAAAGCCGAGCGCACCACCTACGGCAGTTCCCACAACAGCAAAAGGACTAACAAACATTGCAATTATGCCCGGAACATGAGATGCAAATGTAATAGTAAAAAACTGACCCAATGGTATTTTTGGAAACACTTGCGGTATTACAAGTGACAATGCCGTAAGCAGCGCCGCTATAATAATATCCTGTACATTTATTTTTTTATTATTCATAATTTTGCCTCCTGCGTCACAAAAATACTTTCTTATCATAAAATATTGTATGGAGGTATTTTAATGACAGGAAATATTTTTGTTGATTGTTTGTTTTTATTCTTGATATGCTATGCTATATTAAGCATTTTTTATAATTTGTCTGATTTTCTGCTTAAACACTATTGTAAATATCCCCAAAGAACATTTTTAACCATAGAAATAAAGCACGAATCAAAAGTCATAGAACGGGATATCAGATGTGCTATCTCGAAAAGTCTTAAAGAAAAATGTTGCCTTGTTATCATATGTAACGGCTTCACAGAAGCCGAGCACACATTAGCAAAAAGCATTTCTGCGTGCTATGATAATGTGATACTGACTACTCCTGATGATTTTAAAAAAATAACAGAAACAGCATCATCAATCAGCGTGTCACTATAGTTCCGCCGCCTATCAGGCGCTCTCCGTCATAAAAAACACAAGCTTGTCCCGGCGTTATGGAACGAGCAGGTAAATCAAGCCTTACTCTGTACGAATTATCATCTTGTTTTAAAACCTGACATGATAAATCCTGTGCAGAATATCTTACTTTACAGCTGCATTTAAAGCTGTCACCTACATCTGGTAGCAGGTTTACATTTTCTACCACAAAGGTCTGGGAAAATTCTTGTCCTGCTTCACCTAATGTTATACTGTTATCCTCGGGGTTTATAGCCAACACAAACATAGGCTTGCCAAAAGCACCTATACCTTTTCTCTGACCATAGGTATAGTTAAAGATACCTGTATGATGGCCTATGACATTTCCCTCAGTATCCAAAAAATCACCCGGAGCATCTTTCAAAAATCTTTTCAGGTAAGCATTTTTATCTCCGTCAGGATTAAAGCAGGTATCCTGACTGTCCTTTTTTTGCCAGACAGGCAGATCAAAATCCTGTGCGATTTTCCTTACTGTATCTTTATCATATTTGCCTAAGGGCATCAGAATTTTTGAAAGCTTTTCCTGAGTAAGTGAATAAAGAAAATATGTCTGGTCCTTTTCTTTGCTCTTTGCTTTATACAATGAATAAATACCATTATTGTTCTTTATTTCAGCATAATGCCCCGTAGCTACAAAATCGAAGTTGTTTTTTCGTGCATAATCAAACAGTTCACCGAATTTTATCATTTTATTACATATAATAC
This sequence comes from Congzhengia sp., assembly GCA_045592045.1. Classification (GTDB taxonomy): domain Bacteria; phylum Bacillota; class Clostridia; order UBA1381; family UBA9506; genus Congzhengia. The sequence goes on from JAZNUA010000102.1 coordinate 13,966, forward strand.
AGGGGTTCGGCGTCCTCCCTGACTTAAACTCACTTATAAACTCTTCTTCTACAAGTTCCCTGAACTTATCGCGAAAATCCAATGTCAAAAAAGGAATTGAAAGCTTATTTGCCACAGTCGCAGCATCATCTATAAAAGTTTCCGCACCATCAGTAAGCCTTAGTGTCACACCATGAACATCATACCCCTGTTCTTTTAAAACAGCAGCGGCAACAGACGAATCTACTCCACCGCTCATTCCTATTAAAACCTTACTCATGGTCATGCTTATGGCAATCTGCACAGCAGGTTGCACATTTAATTTCTACATCAGGCTCAATGCCAAGTCTATTGTAATAATCTGCTATTGCAGCATTGATTGCTTCTTCAGCTAAAACTGAGCAATGAACTTTTGCCGGAGGAAGTCCGTCCAAAGCCTCCATAACTGCTTTATTAGTCAGTTTTAGCGCTTCTTTAATAGTTTTTCCCTTGACTAATTCTGTCGCCATAGAGCTTGTAGCAACGGCAGCACCACAACCAAATGTCTTGAATTTTACTTCTTTGATTGTGTCATCTTCTATTTTCATATATATTTTCATTATATCGCCGCATTTGGCATTACCTACTTCGCCTATTGCATTAGCTTCTTTAATTTCTCCCACATTTCTGGGATTAGCAAAGTGGTCCATAACTTTTTCTGAATACATTGTTTCCTCCTTAGTTGTTTTTTACCTTTTCATACAAAGGTGACATATCACGAAGTCTCTGCACTATCTGCGGTAAAACCTCTAAAACATAGTCAATATCTTCATCGGTATTGATTTCGCCTACAGACAATCTTAACGACCCATGAGCTATTTCATGAGGCAGTCCCAAAGCCAAAAGAACATGGGACGGGTCCAAAGAACCGCTTGTACAAGCAGAGCCTGACGAAGCCGCAATACCATTAAGGTCAAGCATCAAAAGTAAGGCTTCTCCCTCAATAAAATTAAATGAAAAATTTACATTTCCAGGTAAACGGTCTTTAGGGTGTCCGTTTAATTTAACATAAGGAATTTTTTCAGGAATTTCTTTTATCAATCTGTCACGCATAGCAGAGATTTTTTCTGCTTTTGCTTTTATATTCTCTGTTGCAAGTGTTATGGCTTTGCCTAAGCCCACGATAGACGCTACATTTTCAGTACCTGCGCGTCTTGCTCTTTCCTGCGCTCCGCCATGCATAAAAATTTCAGGACGAAGGCCATTTCTTACATAAAGAGCACCTACTCCCTTAGGTCCGCCAAATTTATGAGCAGACAAGGACAGCAAATCAATGTTCATTTCCTTCACATTTATATCTATTGAGCCTATCGCCTGAACTGCATCAGTGTGAAAAAGTACTCCATGCTTTTTGGCTATTTCGCCTATTTCCTTTATAGGCTCTATTGTTCCTACTTCGTTGTTTGCTGTCATAATAGTTATCAAAATCGTATCAGGGCGTATAGCTGCTTCTAAGTCTTTTAGTGAGATTTTACCATATTCATCAACATCTAAATAGGTAACCTCAAATCCCTTCTTTTCTAAAGATTGCAATGTGTGTAAAACGGCGTGGTGTTCAATCTTTGAAGATATGATATGCCTGCCTTTCTTTTCTTTGGTTTGAGCAATTCCTTTAATTGCCCAGTTATCCGCCTCTGTGCCGCAACCTGTGAAGAATATCTCTTTAGCATCTGCACATAATGCAGCTGCCACCTGTTCACGGGCAGTATCAATAGCCTCTTTTGCCTCTCTGCCTATTCTATATATGGAAGACGGATTTCCGTAATGCTCTTGCAAGTATGGCAACATAGCATTTAAAACCTCTTTTTTCAGCGGTGTAGTTGCACTGTTGTCTAAATATATGCTTTTTGCCATTTTTTCCCTTCTGATTGTTAAATATTCTAACAAGATATTATACAACATTTTTATTGAAATTTCAAGACTTTAAGCTAAAATTTAAAAGATTTTATCGTAACTTTTTTGCTGTAAAATCATTTCTATATCCTGATGCGTTTTGCCGTGAGCATTTATAAGCAAAACAGGGTCAGACGCAAGAGTAGAAACGGGTGAAAAATTCCGTGCAGTAATTTGAGTGAGCGGTGTTCTTTCGTAAATTACCGCATCAGCTGTCTCTGTTTCAGATACTACAGTATAACCCTTATCTGTCAGATACTTTTCTAATTCGATAAGATTTTTTTCAATAGAAATCTTCATATTTTATTTCCTTTCATAAAAAAATACAAGTATAGTATGTGTAATTTTTGAAAAAAACTTAACATTTGTATTTTTTTGTGATACAATAAATATAAATTTATTTAGATTTAGGGGAAATAAAATGAAAACAGTAATTATAACTGGTATGTCAGGTGCAGGAAAAACTTCCGCAGTTCATATGCTTGAAGATATAGGATATTATTGCGTTGATAATATTCCGCCTGTTTTGATTTCCAGCTTTATTGCATTATGTGAAAATTCAAACTTCCACCTGAAAAAAATAGCACTGGTAGTAGATGCCAGAAGTGGCGACTTGGTCAAAAATCTGACTGAAGAAATCGACAAGTTCAAAAGTCGCGGCAATGAATGCATTATTTTATTTTTGGATGCTGATGATGAAACTCTTATCAAAAGGTACAAAGAAACGAGGCGAAAGCATCCTCAAAGTTCAGGAAGAATCGAAGACGGAATAAATTTCGAAAGAAATCTTTTTTCTGAGGTAAAAAAACGCGCGGACATTGTTTTGGACACATCCACTCTTCTTACTCGCGAGCTTAAGGAAAAGCTGTTCTCCTACTTTTGTTCTGATGACAGAAAATATGAAAACTTAACTGTAAATGTAGTTTCTTTTGGATTTAAAAACGGAATTCCTCTTGATTGTGATTTAATTTTTGATGTGCGATTTATGCCAAATCCTTTTTATGATGAACATTTGAGAAAGCTGACCGGCAAGGTAAAAGAAGTAGCAGATTATGCCCTATCCTGCGAATCAAGTCAGGAGTTTTTAAAAAAGCTTTCTGATATGTTAGCGTTTTTATTGCCCTTGTATGAAGCAGAAGGCAAAGACTCGCTGGTTATAGGAATAGGCTGTACTGGCGGCAAGCACCGTTCAGTTGCAGTTGCTGAATATTTAAAAACAACACTAAGTCAAAAAAACTACTATACAATAGTAAATCACAGAGATTTAAGTTCGAAAGAATAAAAAAAGTGCGGATACTTTTTAGTATCCGCACTTTTTTATATTAGAATAATTCGCTTAATGAAGTATCATTATAAATGCGTCTGATTGCTTCTGCAAACAATGAAGCAACAGAAATTGTCTTAATTTTGGGTATTTTTCTTTCTTCCGGGATAACGATTGTGTCCAATGTCAAAAGCTCAATGATAGGGCTTTTTTCTATTCTTTCCATTGCCGGACCTGACAATACACCATGTGTACAGCACGCGTAAACTTCTTTTGCGCCTCTTTCAGCAAGTGCATGTGCACCGTTTGTTATTGTTCCTGCAGTATCTATCATATCGTCAAGTAAAATACAAGTTTTATCCTTAATATCACCGATAATATTCATAACTTCTGATACATTTGGCTTAGGACGACGCTTATCTATAATTGCAATAGGAACATCTAATTTTGCTGCAAAATCACGAGCTCGTGTAACGCTTCCCAAGTCAGGAGATACTACAACTACATCATCTCTTACGGGGAATTTTTCCAAATAATATTCAGATAACAATCTGCCACCCTTTAGGTGGTCAACAGGAATATTGAAGAAGCCCTGAATCTGAGCTGCATGTAAATCCATGGTTAAGACTCTGTCAGCACCTGCTGTTGTCAAAAGGTCAGCAACTAGTTTTGCTGAAATCGGGTCACGCGCCTTTGATTTTCTGTCCTGTCTTGCGTAACCAAAATAAGGCATTACCGCTGTAATTCTTGAAGCTGATGCACGCTTTAATGCGTCAATCATAATCAAAAGTTCCATTAAGTTATTATTAACAGGATCTGAAGTTGACTGAATAACGAAAACATCAGAACCTCTTACCATTTCGTTGATATTGATAGCTATTTCACCATCTGAAAACATACCAACATTTGAGTCGCCCAATTTCATTCCTAAACTTGCTGCGATTTTTTCTGCTAACTCAGGATTTGAGTTACATGCAAAAATCTTAACATCTTTACCGTGATTTACCATGTCAATTCTCCCTTTTATTTATTTTAATTTTTTAATTATTTACCGAGGTATCTATTGTTATATCAGAGGCTATAAACCTAAGAACCTGATAATGTCCATAAAGTCTTGATTTTACTCGTACTCCGTATTTTTTTTCAAGCTCTGACACAGAAAGGTTCGTGTTTATTACTGTTTTTTTACCTGAAATAAGTCTGGAATTTATAATATCAAAAAGTGATGCTGTAGTGTACTGTGTAGAAAACTCACTGCCCAAATCATCTAAAATCAGCAAATCACAAGTATACAGTTTGTCAACCTTAGACCTGAGCTTGTCCTCACTATCATTTCTTTTGAATTTCAGTTCTTCGAGCATAGAGAATGTCTTATATGCCGTTTCATATATTACAGAGTGGTTTGTGGAA
>JAZNUA010000103.1:0-17911 GCA_045592045.1 Congzhengia sp.
GAGCGGTGTTGAATGACTGGGTGTCAACAGAACCGTCCCCTTGACAACTGTTTCTTTATGCTTTTTTTGGTGGCTCTTTCATCGTTAGCGATATTCTTTTTTTGCTTACATCTACTGATAAAATCCACACTGTCACAATATCGCCCACCTTTAAAACTTCTGATGGGTGCTTAATATATCGATTTGTGATTTGTGATATATGAACAAGGCCGTCCTGATGCACGCCAATATCCACAAATACACCAAAATCAATTACATTTCTTACCGTGCCTTTTAGCTCCATTCCCTCTTTTAAATCTTTCATATCCATAATATCTGTACGAAGCATGGGAGGCGGCAATTCGTCTCGCAAATCTCTGCCCGGCTTCATAAGTTCACCCACAATATCACGAAGGGTGGGAACACCTACTCCGCACTGCTCCGCAATTTTTACCTCGCCTGCTGATTTTACCTTGTCTCTCAACTCGTCCAGCTTGCCTTCTTCTACATCTTTGCCTGTGTAGCCAAAAGTATCTAATAGCTTCTTGGCGGCATCATACGATTCAGGATGAACAGATGTGTTGTCCAAAACATTTTTTGCACCCGGAATACGCAAAAAGCCTGCACACTGCTCAAAAGCCTTTGGCCCTAATTTACTGACCTTTTTAAGACCGCTTCTTGTAGTGAATTCACCGTTTTCTTCCCTGTATAAAACTATATTTTTTGCAACTGCACTACTCAATCCGCTGACATGAGAAAGAAGCGACGCCGATGCCGTATTTAAGTCGACACCAACTCTGTTTACACAATCTTCAACTACACCACCTAAGGTCTCATCGAGTCTTTTTTCTGAAACATCGTGCTGATATTGACCAACACCTACTGATTTTGGGTCGATTTTTACAAGCTCTGATAATGGGTCTTGCATACGGCGTGCAATAGATACAGCGCTTCTTAACGAAACATCAAATTCCGGAAATTCCTGTGCGCCAAGCTTTGATGCAGAATATACCGATGCACCTGCTTCATTGACTACCATATATGAAACTTCTTCGTCGATTTCCTTTATTAAATCGGCAACAAAAATTTCAGACTCTTTGGAGGCTGTTCCGTTTCCGATGGAAATAGCATTCACCTTGTGTTTTTTAATTAAAACTTTCAGCTTTTCTTTCGCTTCTGCTATTTTGCTTTGTGGAGGCGTGGGATATATAACCGTTGTATCCAGCACCTTTCCCGTCTGGTCAACTACGGCGATTTTGCAACCTGTACGATAGGCAGGATCAAGCCCTAATGTAACCTTGCCCTTTACAGGAGGTTGCATCAAGAGCTGTTTTAGATTTACGCCGAAAATTTTTATAGCCTGTTCGCTTGCCATTTCGGTAAGTTCTGAACGGATTTCTCGCTCCATTGACGGAAAAATAAGTCTTTTGTAGGAATCAGAAATAGCATCTGCCATAACCTGTTTCCCCACGCTTTCGCCCGTTATAAACATAGCATTTAGCTTTTCTATCATCGCTTCCTCGTTGATTTCAATGCTTACCTTTAAAAAATCTTCCTTTTCGCCACGATTCATAGCTAAAACTCTGTGAGATGGTACTTTCCCGACAGGCTCGGTGTAATCGTAATACATAGCATAAACTGAATCTTCATCTTTTGCATTTACCGAGCGGATAGAGGCAGACTTGTGCATAGCCTCACGAAGCATAGCACGAGCTTCGGCATTATCAGAAACTATTTCTGCAATAATATCCTGAGCACCAAGCAAAGCTTCTTCTGCGGTTGTAACTCCTTTTTCTTCGTCGATGTAGTCTCTTGCTATGTCTTCTATTGAGCCTGTTCTTGTCATTTGCATATATATAATGTTGGCCAGAGGCTCTAACCCCTTTTCCTTGGCAACGGTCGCACGAGTACGGCGTGTTTGCTTGTAGGGGCGATAGATGTCTTCCAGTCGTGCAAGAGTCGTCGCTTCTGTAATATCATTCATTATTTCGTCTGTCATTTTTTCCTGTTCCGTTATTGACGAAATAATTTCTTCCTTACGCTTTTCTAAATTTCTTAAATATTGGAGTCTGTCGTTTAATTCACGAAGCACCTGGTCGTCGCAGGAGCCTGTCATTTCCTTACGATAACGGGCGATAAAAGGAATTGTGTTGTCTGCATCAATTAACTCTACTATATTCTTGACATAATCTGATTTTATTTTAAATTCTTCTGATAAAATTTTAATAATATCCATTTTTCTTCCTCCTTACTTTATAGGAATATTATACCAAATTTTTTTAACAAAATAAATAGTTTTTGCATATTTACATTTTTTTATTGAAAAATAATGTTAAATACTAATTTTTAAGGAGTAAATATGAACCAGACTATTTATTTTACACAACCGCCGCGCATAAGAGCTTTTGCTTCTACGGCAGGGCAAAAAGAATCCCAGGGACCTTTCGGAAAAAGCTTTGATATAACAACTGATGACGCTTATTGGGGCGAAAAAACATGGGAAAAAGCAGAAAACAAGTTTGTAAAGGAAGCTTTTTACAAAGCACTTTCCAAGGGAAAGCTCACACCTGATAAAATTAACTATGTTTTTTCCGGAGATTTGCTGAATCAATGTGTTGGTACAAGCTACGCGCTGAGAGAGTCCAATATTCCGTACATCGGGCTTTTTGGGGCGTGTTCCACTATGGGTTTATCTATGAAATTGGCATCAATGGTTATTGACGGCGGTTTTGCCGATACCTGTTGTGCCATTACATCCAGCCATTTTTGCTCTGCTGAAAGGCAGTTTCGCTTTCCTTTGGAATACGGCGGGCAAAGACCACCCAGTGCCCAATGGACTGTAACGGGTTCTGCCTGTGTGATCTTAGACAAAAACGAGGGCGCTGTTCAGATTGATTGTGCCACATCTGGCAAAATTGTAGATTTGGGAATAACAGATGCAAACAATATGGGTGCAGCTATGGCACCGGCTGCTGTTGACACACTTTTGGCACACTTTAATGATACCGAAAGAAGTCCTGAATATTATGATGCGATTTTTTCGGGCGATTTGGGAAGTGTGGGAAAAGCCATAGTTGTGGATATGATGAAGAAAAAAGGCTACGATCTATCAAAAAACTACTATGATTGCGGCGAGCTTATTTTCGACAGAGCGCAGGATGTTCATTCGGGCGGAAGCGGTTGCGCTTGCTCAGGACTTATACTGTGTGCTCATATTTTGCCAGAAATGATAAAAGCCAACTTAAAGAGGGTTTTCTTTATGCCAACTGGCGCTTTGATGAGCCCCACCATAATCCAACAGGGGGAATCAATAGCAGGAATTGCACACGGCATAAGCCTGTGCAGAATTTAGACAATTTGAATTAAGTAAAACATATACCGACAAAAGAAATTTGCTACGGCATCATAATAACCCGTGCTCAAAAAATCCGATTGATTTATATATTGCTATATGTTATAATATTTATAAAGAGCAGACAGAGAATGATTGTTCTGTCTGCTCTACTCAATAACATATCACAAATTCCCTTAACAATATCTTAGCCATTATAATAATATGATGTAAAACAGTGATAATTTGCAGGATTTTTCAAACGGAGGAGTGTATGAAAAAGTCAACTCAAATCATTAAAAACTCACTAATCACATCAGCAATTCTCTGTTCATGCTTTTTGCTGTGTTTAGTTTTGAAGTACATATTCAACGATAGTGCGTTAATTCCTGCAATCTTTGTACTGGGCGTATATTTGGTATCTGTTCTTACGCCCGGATACATCTACGGTATATCCTCCGCTCTTATAAGTGTTCTGATGGTAAATTTCGCTTTTGACTTTCCGTTCTTTGCGTTTAATTTTACCATAGCCGAAAATATAGTATCTGCAATTATATTGCTTGTGGTTACTATGATGACCTGTGCTCTCACTGCAAAAGTCAGACATCAGGATGCAATTAAGGCAGAAAGAGATAAAGAAAGAATGCGTGCAAATTTATTAAGAGCCGTTTCGCACGATTTGAGAACACCGCTTACAACAATTTACGGCTCGAGTTCCGCTCTTTTAGAAAAATTTGATGATTTTAGCGATGAACAATGCAAAGAAATGCTTAAGGGTATAAGCGAAGATTCACAATGGCTTCATCGTATGGTAGAAAACCTCTTGTCAATAACAAAACTTGACGGAAATAATGTGAAAATCATCAAAACAGCTACTGTTCTTGATGAACTTGTTGATTCAGTTTTGATTAAATTTGCAAAGAGATACCCAAATCAAACGATCGAGGTTGATATTCCGGAGGAATTTATTTCGATACCAATGGATGCACTTCTGATTGAGCAAGTTTTGATAAATATTCTGGAAAATGCCGTACAACACGCAAAAAGTATGACATCCTTAAAATTCAGGGTTTTTACAATATCAAATACGGCGATATTTGAAATAAAAGACAACGGATGCGGAATTCCCGAAGCAAAACTTAAGGATATTTTCAGCGGTGTATATGCATCGAGTCTTGATGTTTCCGACAGCAAGAAAAACAATGCCGGAATCGGTCTTTCAGTGTGCGCATCTATCATTAAGGCTCACGATGGCGATATAAAAGCTGAGAACGCAAAAGACGGCGGATGTATTTTCCGCTTTACATTAAATATGGAGGATAAATGAAATGAATAATAAATATAAAATCCTCGTAATTGAAGATGAAGAAAACATAAATAACCTGTTAAAAAATCTTCTTGAAACAAGTGGTTATCAGGTTATTTCGGCAAAATCATGTCAAAGTGGTCAAATGCTGTTTTCTTCTCATAGACCTGATTTGGTAATACTCGACCTGGGCTTGCCTGATTTTGATGGAATGACCTTTTTAAAAAGTGTCAGAAATGACTCCTTAACCCCTGTTATTGTGCTGTCAGCAAGAACGGATGAAAAAGACAAAGTAAATGCACATGACATCGGAGCAAATGATTATGTAACCAAACCATTCAGTTCGGCGGAACTGGTAGCAAGAGTCAGGTCTACACTCAGGAATTCAAGACGAAGTACAGATGAAGGTAAATTGCCCGGCGGAAAATTCAAATCAGGCGGTCTTGAAATCGATTACGATGCAAGGCGTGTGCTTGTTGACAAAACAGAAGTAACGCTCACACAAACTGAGTATAATATTATCGCTTTTTTATCCGCACATCCGGGAAAGGTTATGACATATGCTTCTATTATCCGTGATACCTGGGGGTATAACGACCTGAACAGCACTAAAAAACTTCAGGTAAATATGGCAAACATAAGAAAAAAATTGGGAGACAAGCCCGGAAAAAGGAATTATATTGTCAACGAACTCGGTGTTGGTTATCGCATGTGTGAGACAGATGAATAAAACATATTTTGTGGATTTTGCAAAACTGCAAAGTCCACTTTTTCTATATAAAAAACAGTCTTAACCGCATCTTAGCCAAAATTATTGTATAATTAGCAGCGTATTAAGAAATTACATTTAGGAGGAGAAAATATGGACAGTCAGACAATTCAAATTTTAATTGCTATGGTTATTTACATGGCTATTGTTGTAGTTATTGGCGTAGTATGTACAAAGAAAGCAAATAAAAGTACAGAAAATTACTTTCTTGGTGGGCGTTCACTCGGTCCCTGGGTAACAGCTATGAGCGCGGAAGCATCCGATATGAGCGGTTGGCTCCTGATGGGACTTCCCGGCGTTGCTTATTGGTGCGGTCTTGCAGATGCAGCATGGACAGCTATCGGTCTTGCAATAGGTACATACTTAAATTGGCTTATCGTTTCAAAAAGACTTCGCAGATATAGCATAAGAGCAAATAACTCTATTACACTACCGGAATTCTTTTCAAACAGATTCCGCGAAAACAAAAAGGTTATTATGACTTTATCTGCAGTATTTATTCTTGTGTTCTTTACGGTATATGCAGCAAGCTGTTTTGTAACATGCGGAAAGTTATTCTCCACATTGTTTGGTATGCCATATATCTCAATGATGCTCATTGGTGCCGTTTTCGTACTTTTATACACATTGTTGGGCGGCTTCTTAGCTGAAAGTGCTTCTGATTTTATGCAGGGAATCGTAATGATTGTTGCATTATCTGTAATTGTCATTATCAGTACAATAAGTGCAGGTGGATTTGGCGCCGTAATAGAAAATGCAAAGGCTATCCCCGGATTCTTTGAATTCTTCGGTCTTGCAACACCTTCCTTGAATGCAGATGGTCAGCAAGTTGTTGAAGCAGGAAAGCCTGTCTTTGATGCGGCTTCTGAATATGGTTGGTTAAAAATCTTCTCTATGCTTGCATGGGGACTCGGTTATTTTGGTATGCCGCAGGTTCTTTTAAGATTTATGGCAATCAGAAAAGAAGATGAGCTTAAGCGCTCAAGAAGAATTGCTATGATTTGGGTAGTAATCTCTTTGGCAGTAGCGGTATTTATCGGTATTGTGGGAAGACAACTTTACCCGACAGTTCATTTAACATCAACCGATGCAGAAAACATCTTTATAACCCTTGCAACAAGCTCTCTTCCTGCAATTTTGGCAGGCTTTGTAATGGCAGGTATATTGGCAGCTACAATCAGCTCTTCAGATTCTTATCTGCTTATTGCGGCATCAGCATTTGCTAAAAACATCTATCAGGGCGTATTTAAAAAGAACGCTTCTGATAAGCAGGTTATGAATATGTCAAGAATAACATTACTCGTGATAGCTATTATTGCAATAGTTATTGCTCTTGATGAAAAAAGTATTATCTTTAACATTGTTTCTTTTGCTTGGGCAGGCTTTGGTGCGACCTTTGGCCCGATTATGCTTTTCTCACTGTTCTGGAAGAGAACAAACCGCACCGGTGCAGTTGCCGGAATGGTCAGCGGTGCAGGAATGGTATTCTTGTGGAAACTTGTTATATCTAAATTGGGCGGTATATTTGCGATTTATGAACTTCTGCCTGCATTTATCTTCTCATCAATCTGTATTGTTGTTGTATCACTTATGACGGCACCGCCATCGAAAGAAATTGAAGAGGACTTTGAATCAATAAAGGCAAATTAACATAGCGAGGTATACAAATGAATATATTTGATGTTTTAACTTTAATTGGCGGTTTATGTTTATTTCTTTTCGGAATGAATGTAATGGGCGATGCATTGGAGCGCAGAGCCGGCGGCAGTCTCAAAAAAATTGCTTGCAAAACTTACACAAAATAAAATAGTCGGCTTTTTAACCGGTCTTGGCGTAACAGCAGTTATCCAAAGTTCATCTGCAACAACTGTTATGGTAGTTGGTTTTGTAAACTCAGGTATAATGTCTCTTAAACAATCTATTGGCGTTATAATGGGCGCAAATATAGGTACAACTGTAACAGCCTGGATATTGAGCCTTGGCGGAATTTCAAGCGACAATATGTTTATTCAGCTATTGAAGCCAACTTCATTCACTCCGCTTCTTGCTTTAATAGGTACTGCTCTTTTGATGTTTGGCAAATCCAGCAAGAAAAAGGATACGGGTACAATCCTTCTCGACTTTGCAACCTTAATGTTTGGTATGGATACAATGTCATCTGCCGTATCGGGACTTGCAGATGTTCCTGCTTTCCAGAACCTCTTTATAATGTTTAAAAATCCTGTTTTGGGAGTTTTGGCAGGTGCAATCCTTACTGCAATCATTCAGTCAAGTTCTGCGTCTGTGGGAATACTTCAGGCACTTTCTGCAACAGGACAGGTTTCTTACGGCGCCGCAGTTCCAATTATTATGGGACAAAATATCGGCACTTGTGTAACTGCACTTCTTTCATCATTCGGCACTAATAAAAATGCGAAGCGTGCAGCGATTGTGCATTTATCATTCAATGTGATTGGTACAATAATCTGGCTTTCGGTATTCAGTTTAATATCAGCCGTTTTAAAACCTGCACTTTTAAATGTTTCAGCATCGTATCTCGGAATTGCGATTGCACATTCATTGTTCAACATTGCTTGTACAGCACTTTTGCTTCCTATGTCCTCTCTTCTTGAGAAGTTAGCGATAAGGCTTGTACCTGATACGAACAAGCAAGATGAAATTACTGAGCTTGACGAAAGACTTCTTGTAACCCCTCCTATCGCATTGGAGCGTTGTAATAAGCTTGTATGCGAAATGGCAGAATCTTCGGTTGTGGCTCTTAAAAACGGATTAAATATGTTAAACAGATATGATTCTGCTATTGCAGAAGAAATTCGCGCTTCCGAAGAAAAAGCAGACTATTACGAAGATATTTTAGGAACATATCTTGTAAAACTGAGCCGTAACCAAATCAGCGACAGCGATAGCTCAGAGGTTTCAAAGTTGCTTAAAGTAATTGGAGATTTTGAAAGAATTTCAGATCATAGTATCAATATTTTGGAATCTGCTGAAGAACTTAAGGAAAAAGATATGCATTTTACGCCTGATGCTGTTAAGGAGCTTGAGGTATTATGCAGTGCAGTATCCGAAATTCTGACTCTTTCGTATATGGCATTTATCAACAATGATTTAAAATCCGCTCGTGATGTTGAGCCTTTAGAACAGGTAATTGACGGATTAAAGACAAAACTCCGAGACGGACACATTAAACGCTTAAAAACTGGAATATGCTCTATTGAAGCAGGGTTCGTATGGGCAGATCTTATTACAAATCTTGAAAGAACAGCAGACCATTGTTCTAATATAGCGGTATGTATCATCGATGCCGCAGAAAATAATATGAATATTCATCAGTCACTTAAGAATATGAAAGACGGAAACTCGTATTTTGATGCAAGATATTCAGAATATGTACAAAAATATATGATTGTTGAATAAAATAAGAATAGGCTTACAGATATATGCTAAATAAAAATGAGCAAATACGCTTTACGCTCTTGTTCTATGTCGTTTTTTTTGCTATAATAGTAATGAATTATATACTCTTTCAATAAAGATTCAGTATAAGGAGTTTGGTAGAATGGGGCACATTTTCACATCAATAAAAGAATCGCTCACTTCGGTTTTGCCGATTGCGATTATAGTTCTGATACTTTCCGTAACCTGTGTATCCTTGGATGCGGGTGTGTTTGTGCTGTTTTTGTTTGGAACTATTTTATTGATTTTGGGAATGAGCTTTTTTACCATAGGATCAAGTATTTCTATGGAGCCTTTGGGTGACGGAATCGGTAAATCTCTTAATAAAAACTCAAAAATAATACTTCCTCTTATCATATGCTTTATTCTTGGACTTCTTATTACTGTATCAGAACCCGACTTGCAGGTGCTTGCAGAACAAGTTCCTACAATACCAAATGCAATGCTAATTTCGTGCGTTGGTGTGGGTGTGGGTATTTTTTTGAGTATTACACTTATAAGAAGTAAAAAAGAAATATCTTTAAGAACCTTGCTTTTGGTGTTTTATGCCTTGATTATAGGGCTTGCATTTTTTGCTCCTGATGAATTTGTTCCTACCGCTTTTGATTCAGGCGGTGTAACAACAGGGCCTATTACTGTACCATTTATCATGGCACTTGGTGCAGGTCTTGCATCAAGTAAAAAAGGCAAGCATACAGGTGAGCATAGCTTTGGTTTGGTTGCATTATGCAGTATAGGGCCGATTCTTTCGGTGTTGCTGCTTAGTACTTTTTATAAACCGCATCCCTCTACCTCGGTATATGAGATAACGAATGTACTGACAACAACAGGTGCATTCAAGCAATTCGCAATTGCACTTCCGGATTTTGCAAAAGAAGTTGCAGGAGCGTTTGTTCCAATTGTGATTCTGTTTGTTATCTACCAGTTAATATCAAGAAGATTTCTTATACACAATATCCTTAAAATGTCCGTGGGATTTATATATACTTATATTGGACTGGTGTTGTTTTTGACAGGTGCAAATGTAGGATTTATGCCTGCAGGCAGATTGATTGGTTCGGAAATTGCCAGAAGTTCAGTTAATGCCATGCTCATACCGATTGGTATGATTATGGGATATTTTGTTGTATCTGCTGAACCTGCAGTTCATTCTCTTAAAAGGCAGGTAAGCGAAATAACAAAAGGTGCTATATCTCAGAAATCTGTTGCTGTTGCCCTATCAATAGGTGTGTCTGTTTCAGTAGGAATTTCAATGCTGAGGGTACTTACGGGAATACCTATTATTCCGTTTCTGTTTTGCGGATATGCCGTATCCCTTATTATCAGCTTTTTTGTTCCGCATATCTATACGGGTATTGCATTTGACTCCGGCGGTGTTGCAAGCGGTCCTATGACTTCAACATTTATGCTTCCGTTCGCAATGGGAGCTTGCGAAGCAGTTGGCGGCAATATAATGACCGATGCTTTCGGCATAGTTGCTATGATCGCTATGACACCGCTTATTACCATTCAGGTTTTAGGACTGCATGAACGCAGAAAGCATATCAGGAGAATTAAAGAACTTCACACAGAAATCAGTATGGTAAAAGACGATATTATTTTCTTTGATGAGGAGGGCGATTTGTATGAATAAGCGAATCATGGCGCTTTTGTCGATTGTAGAACGAGACAAAGGCACAAAGCTTATAAAGGTATTGGAAAGCCTCCATATACGAATGAATTTCCAATGTGTCGGATTTGGCACTGCCCCCACTGAAATGATGGATATATTCGGACTTGGCTCAAATGATAAGGACATCATAATAAGCCTTGCTGCACAAAATACAGTCGAAGATATGATGTCTAACTTCGGAACATCTTTTGCAAGTCACACAAAGTTCGGCGGACTTATGATAATCCTCAACACAAGCGCAGCAGGCAGAGTGTTGTCAGAATTATTAACTCATAATACCAATAATGCATTAGAGAAAGGAAACGGAGCTATGAAAAACGAACATCATAATAATTTGATAATAATATCTGTAAACGAAGGCTATGCAGATAATGCAATGCAGGTTGCAAGAAAAGCAGGCGCTACAGGCGGAACGATTATCAAAGGGCGCCTTGCAGATGCTGACCTTGTGGCAGAACTTAAAGATACCGAAATAGATGAAGAAAGAGAACTCCTTGTAATTCTTGCTCCGCTTAAGACAAGTAAACAGATTATGGAGGATGTAAATTGCGAGTTTGGAATAAATTCAAAAGCAAACGGAATAATAACCGCTATACCAACAGAAAAGGCATATAAAATATAATCGTACCACATCATTAAATAGCACCTTGCTCTCATAAGCAAGGTGCTATCTTTACAATATCTGAGAATATAAATGAAAATTGACAATACAAAAACAATCTTTATAGTACCAATGAGGGCGCTGTATATACTCTTGCGGCATATTCGCTATCCAAAGAATACAGTCCTTTAGAATCATTTCCGAAAAGTTCCATCTTTTTAATCATATCGTCAGCATTCTTTTCTTCTTCCAACTGTTCTTTTACAAACCAGTCCAAAAACTGCATTGTTCTGAAGTCTTTAACATCATAAGCTGCAGAATAAATATCGTTAATAAGGCTTGTCACATACTGTTCGTGCTCAAATCCTGCTTTAAGGGGGTCCATAAGTCCTTTAAGCTCCTTGTCAGGCTTATCAACTGCACCAAGCTCCACTTTTTCGCCATTGTTCTGAAGATATTTAAGGAACAGCATCGCGTGGTCTCTTTCTTCCTGTGCCTGAATCATATACCAATTTGCAAAGCCGTCAAGTCCTTGTTGTTCATAAAAAATTGAGAAATCAAGATAAAGATATGCAGAATACAATTCCTTTGTAATCTGATCATTAAGCAATTTTACTACTTTCGCGTCCATAATAATCTTCCTTTCTTAAACAGGCGACCGATTTTACGGTCGCCTGTTATACGGTCTTATTTAAAATATCTCTTTAAAAGTCCTTCCAAACCTCTGCCATGGCGAGCTTCGTCTCTAGCCATTTCATGAACTGTGTCGTGGATAGCATCAAGTCCGTTTTTCTTTGCACAAGCGGCAAGGTCAAATTTACCCTGTGTTGCACCATATTCGCAGTCTACTCTCCACTTTAAGTTATCTTTTGTGGTAGCCTTCATATTGGGTTCTAATTCTTCGCCTAAGAGCTCTGCAAATGTTGCTGCGTGTTCAGCTTCTTCATAAGCTGCCTTCTCCCAGTAAAGACCAATTTCAGGATAACCTTCACGATGTGCAATACGAGCCATACAGAGATACATACCAACTTCAGCACATTCGCCATTGAAATTTGCCATTAACTGATCAAAGATATATTTTTTATCTTCATCAGAAATATCAGAATTGTTCTTAACTGTTTTTGCATAAACACCGTATTCATGCTCAGCAGCAAGTGCTGCACCTTCCACCATTTCTGTAAATTTTTCACCCGGAACTTTGCAAAGAGGGCAAAAATCAGGTGCTGATTCTCCTTCGTGAACATAACCGCATACGGGACATACAAATTTTTTCATAATAAACTCCTCCATCTTTCATTTATATATATTTTTTTAAAAACTATTTACAATTTTTACAAACACCAAAGAAGTACAGTCTGTGACTTTCGTGACAAAAGCCCTTTGGCAGATTTGTTTCTATGACGCTTTCGGGAAGCGAAAAAAACATATCATAAATCCTGCCGCACTGCGAACATACAAAATGTTGATGGTCTCTAGTATCTGCGTCAAAATGAGTTTTGCCGCCGGCGTCTAGCCTAAGCAATTCCCCTGAATCTGCCAGTCTGTTGCAATTTCTGTAAACAGTGGCAAGACTTAAATTAGGAAGCTCTGCCTTTAAATTCTGATAAATTTCCTCGGCAGTGGGATGTGATGTGGTGTTTTTAAGATAATCTAAAATGCACTCTCGCTGTCTTGAAAAGTTCATAGGCACCTCCTGTTTGTTTTAAAAATAATAATTATTATTATTATCATTTATTATTATATACAAAAGTATATCCTTTGTCAAGTGTTTTTTGAAATTTTTTTGTAACGAATTTTAACAAAATATATTGAAAAACATTTTTAACTATGGTAAAATATTTTTGTATGCTTATACATATTTGTTCTAAGGAGTAATTATAAATGAATTTACCATTTTTAAAGCATAAAAAGAAACATCTTCACCATATATCTGATGTTGAACTTGTTACTAAAAACCCTGATCCGTCACTGGCGGAGGCGTTAAAATCAGCCAGAACAAACCTTATGTACGCTCTGGCAGAAGAAGGCGAAGGCGGCAAGCCCTTTCTGGTTACATCTGCTTTTTCAGCAGAAGGAAAAACCTCAACCTGCATAAACCTTGCAGCAACTTTTGCTCAGACAGATGCAAAGGTACTTTTGGTTGATGCCGATTTGAGAAAGCCCCGCCTTCATACCTATCTGGGAGTAAAAAATAAACAGGGTCTTGCCAATCATTTAGGAGGATTTTCTACAATAGAATCCATCATCAACAGGGAACCCCAATATGATTTTGATTATATTACTGCCGGAGATTTGCCTCCTAATCCTGCAGAGCTTCTGTCTTCCAACAAGCTGGTTCATTTTGTAAATGAGATTAAGAATCACTATGATTATATTATTTTTGATACGCCTCCTGTAAACGCTGTAACAGACGCGTTGTCTGTTGTATCTTCTATAAAAAATGTATTATTTATATGTCGCTGCGGGATTTCTGTAACGCACGAAGTAAAGAAAGCCATTTCCGCTTTGGAATTTGCTCAAGCAAAAATCTTAGGATTTATTACAATAAACGCAGAAAACAAAACCAAAAAAGACCGCTATAATGACTACTCCAGTTACTACTATTACAAATAGTTCGGAGGTGTATATTTTATGTATATAGACTTTCATACCCATATTCTTCCCAACATCGACGACGGGGCAAAGGATATTGCTATGTCTGTTGATATGCTTAAACTTGCCAAAGAATGCGGAGCAGAAACAGTCATTCTCACTCCGCATGTAGATGCTTCTTCTGACCACAAGGAGTTTTTGCGCATAAGACAAGAAAGGTTCAACGAACTTTGTGACGCTATGGGGGACAACAAAAAGGCATTCCCTGAAATGATGCTTGGCGCTGAGGTTTTGTTGGACACATCCCTGTCTGAAAGAGATGATGTCCGCTCCTTATGTATAGAAGGTACTGAACTGATTTTGTTAGAGCTTCCATATGACAAATGGAACAGCTGGTACAATCACGAAATTTACAATCTTATTTCAAAACACGAAGTCACACCGGTGCTTGCACATATAGAAAGATATATGAAAACACCAAAAGACCTGGAAAAGTTAGACGCTCTCATATCTTTTGGCGTTAAATTTCAAATTAACGCTTCATCGTTTTTATCTTTTTGGGGAAAGCGTATCATACGCGATTTGGCGGCGAATGGCAATTTGCACGCCATAGCTTCAGACGCCCATAATCTGACAAATCGTTCTCCCAATATTTCAAAATCACTAAAAGTATTCGAAAAAAAATTCGGCTACGATTTTTTAGACTTCATATATGATAAAACTTTATGGCTTATAGAGGACAACAGAATAAAGTAACCGTTAAAATTACGGAAAGGAAGATTCCTATGAAACTTACAGAAATTCAGAAACTTTTAAACGCAGAGGTTTTGACTGACATTTCCTGGCAAGATAAGGAGGTTTATTCAGCTTTTGGGTGTGACCTTATGAGTGATGTTTTAGCTTTTGTCAAGGACCAGTCACTACTGTTGACAGGGCTTGTCAATCCTCAGGTAATCCGAACAGCAGAGATGCTTGATATCGGCGCTATTGTTTTTGTGCGCGGAAAAAGGCCCACAGATGAGATGATAGAATTGGCGCAAAAACTGAATATTATAGTTTTATGCACAGAAAATTCTTTGTATACTTCAAGTGGATTACTGTTTTCTGCGGGACTTGCAGGAAATGGCGAGTAGGAGGTGGGTCTTGTGATTCACAATCTTCATTTTGATATAGACGGAGCAGATTTCTCTGTTGCAGGACTTGCATCCAGCAACTTTAAAAAAGTGCTCAAAAAATTAGGTATTCCACAGGAAGTCATCAGAAAAGCTGCCATCTGCATGTACGAAGGCGAAATCAACACCATTATCCACGGTAAAGGTGGAGCTTGTGATGTATTTATAGATGAAGAAAAAATTAAGATTATATTTACCGACAACGGCCCTGGTATTTCTGATATTAAACAGGCTATGCAGGAAGGGTTCTCCACAGCGACAAACGAAGCACGCGAGCTTGGCTTTGGAGCGGGAATGGGACTTCCCAATATGGCAAAATACTCAGATGATTTGTCGGTAGATTCAAAAATAGGCAAAGGCACAACTGTTACAATAATAATAAAGCTTATTTAGCAGGTGATTAACAAGGGGGGAAGCGGAATGAAAAGATTTTTGAAAAATCTGCATCACTCGGTTACATTGGACAAGGAAAAATGTAAAGGCTGCACCACTTGTCTTAAGCGGTGCCCCACAGAAGCTATAAGAATTCACGAAGGTAAAGCTACGATTATCAAGGAACTTTGCATCGACTGTGGCGAGTGTATCAAGGTATGCCCTTATCACGCCAAAAAGGCAGTTACTGACCAATTTGATATATTGAATGACTATAAATATAATGTGGCTCTTCCCGCTCCTGCATTGTATGGACAATTTCAAAATCTTAATGATATTGATTATGTTTTGAACGGACTTTTGGGAATAGGCTTTGACGATGTTTACGAAACTGCCAAGGCAGCTGAAGCAGTAACGAACTACTCCAAAGAGTTACTCCGTAGCGGAAAACTCAAAAAACCCGTAATAAATTCTGCGTGCCCTGCAGTAGTAAGGCTTATATGTGTAAGATTTCCTGAGCTTATAGAACATTTGCTGCCTGTTATAGCACCATTCGAAGCAGCGGCAATAGCAGCACGAAGAGAAGCTGTACAAAAAACAGGACTCAGTCCTGAGGATATCGGTGTTTTTTTCATATCTCCGTGTGCAGCTAAGGCAACAACCATACTGAATCCCATAGGCTTAAAAAAATCTCCTGTAAGCGGCGTTTTGTCTATGCAGACGGTTTATTTGAAGCTTGCTGCTGCTATGAAAAATCTCAAAGAACTAAAACCCCTGTCAAACTCCACATTAGAGGGCGTTAACTGGGCAAGAAGTGGCGGCGAAATAAAAGCCTTAGGACACGACATAGGCCGTTGTATATGTGTTGACGGCGTAGAAAATATCATACCCCTTTTAGAGCAAATAGAAGACAACGAAGCTCTCGATATTGATTTTATAGAGGCTCTTTCTTGTGATGGCGGTTGTGTAAGCGGTCCTTTAGTTGTAGAAAATGGTTACATAGTAAAAATGCGAATAGTGGAGTTGGGAAAACTACAAAAGCAAAAGGACATTCCTTATACGCCTGTATCGGTTGAAAAAGCCGAGCTTGACTGGAATAAGGCAGTGGTTGCACGAGATGTTCACAATCTGGACACAGACTTTAAGTCAGCATTAAAGAAGCTCCAGCAAATCGAAAAAATTTACGAAACACTGCCAAAAACAGACTGCGGCTCTTGCGGATCTCCCACTTGTAAATGCTTTGCAGAGGATATTGTAAGAGGCACTGCAAATGAAATAGATTGTATACACAAGTTGAAAGAACAGATTAACATTTTAATGTCAAAGTAGGTAGCGCACATGAAAGTAAGTGAATTAAGAGAAAGACTCAATTTGGAATATCTTAATCAGGCACAGGATGTTGATATTTGCGACTGTTATATTGGGGATATGTTATCTGTAGTTATGTCAAACGCTCCTGAGGGTGCTGTATGGCTTACCGTACAAACCAATATAAACATCACGGCAGTTTCTGTCCTTGTGGGAATGGCATGTGTAGTAATTGTAGAGGGATTGACTCCTGATGATTCAACAATTACAAAAGCAAAAGAACAGGGTATAAATATTTTAAAAACAGAAAAAACTGCTTACGAGCTTGCTGTAGAAATCAGTAAAATTTTATAATTTTTTGGAGGTGGCAAAGTGAAATACTACTGTGATTTACACATTCATTCTGCCCTATCTCCTTGCGGCGATTTGGATATGACTCCAAACAACATCGTTAATATGGCGTCCTTATGCGGACTTGATATTATTGCGGTGTGTGACCACAATTCAATAGGAAATGTAAAATCTACCATAGACGCAGCAAAGGATCTGCCCCTGTGTGTAGTAGCAGGAATGGAGCTTGAAACTTCAGAGGAAGTACATTTCGTTTGTCTTTTTGAAAATTATGAGGCGGCCTGTGATTTTGATTTGTGGTTAACTCCATATAAACCCACCATCAAGAACAATCCACAGATTTTTGGAGAGCAACAATATATGGATAGTGAAGATAATGTTACAGGGGTCGAAGAGGCGCTTTTAGTCAGTGCGTGCAGTATTTCAATTTACGATGTGAAGAAAAAAATAGACACACTTCCCGCTATTATTATCCCTGCGCATGTAGACAGAAATTCATACAGTATAATCTCAAATCTTGGTTTTATACCTGAAGATTTGAACTTTTCTGCCATTGAAATTTCATCAGCAGCGGTCAAGGAAGACATAATAAAAAAATATCCGTATTTACAAAACTATAACATTATAACTAATTCGGATTCGCATTATCTTGGCACTATTTTTGAACGAGAAAATCCCATAGAGTTAAAAACCCCCACTGCCGAATGTCTGATAAAAACCTTAAAATATACCAACAAGTAATCGCAAAATATTTCAAAAAAAATTAAAATATTGTATCTTATAACAAAATATAAGTGTTTTTTTAAGAGCTTTAAAGTTTAAAGCTCTTTTTTTGTCGAAATTTTTATGGTATCTATTTCCAAATATTTACAATTAATAAATTGCCTTGAAACAGTCTTCGAGGTAATTTTGATTTATTTGAGAAATAATGATTAATCCGAAGAAAAATAAGAATTAAGAGTAAATTTAAATAAATATAATTAATAATATAGCTGTTATATG
>JAZNUA010000104.1:0-1942 GCA_045592045.1 Congzhengia sp.
AATAATAATGTTAAAGACTTCTATAAATTTTGATGCCCTGCTTGAGTTGCCGAGCAATAAAGGTGTAACTGACGCAGGGATTTGCGAGGCATTTGAGCTGATTCAGGCATCTGGACTTGATTGCGTAGACTGGACATTGGGATTTAGTGAATATAGCTATTCAAACGAGTGGATAGAGAAGTTTGACAATGCCTGCAAGAAGTTTGGAATAGAGCTCGGGCAGACACATACTTGGGTTGAGATTGGAACGGTTATAGAGAACGGCGAGGTCAAGTGTGTTATGTCTGAGGAGGACAAGAAAAGGTTGGAGTTTTCCATCAGGTCGACGAATTGGTCTGGGTGTAAAAACACTGTGATTCATCCCTTGACTTTGCCTGATGTATGGGATGATGAATATAGACTCAAGTGCAGGCAGATGAATATAGATTTCTTTGAATACCTTCTGAATTATGCACATAAATATGATGTTAACCTTTGCCTTGAAACTATGGCACGACATGGAGAAGATTATGCATATTGTGCAAATCCTATAGAACTTAAGGATTTGCACGATGCACTAAACGATGAAAAAATTAAATATTGTGTGGATACGGGGCATGTATATGCCTCGGGGCACGATGTTGCGGATACTATAGGACTTTTGGGTGACGATATAGCGACCTTGCATTTGCAAGATACCTATGTTGGAGAGGACAGGCATAATTTACCCCCATTTGGACAAATAAATTGGGAAGAAGTTTGCAAGGCCTTGGCTAATATAGGATATACAGGAATTCTTAATTTTGAGATACTGGGCGGAAAAGTAGTTAAGTTAGACAGGGATGCCAAATTAGCATATTTGAAATATTGTGCCGAAATGGGTAAATACTTTAACAGGCTAATCGATAGGCACAGAAAATAATTTAACACATACACAAATGGAGGAATACATAATGAAGAGCAAGATAAAGGCAGAGGTACACGCACATACAAACGCATGCTTTCACGCTTACAGCACTATAGGCGAGATGGTTGCCATGGCAGAGAAACGAGGACAAGAGCTTTTGGCTATAACCGACCACGGTCCGAGTTATCCTGACAGCCCAAATGTTTGGTATTTTGAAAATCTTGTGGCTTTGCCAAGAAAGATTGGCTCCGTATATGTTGTAAGAGGTGCAGAGGTTAGCCTGACGGGTCGTGATGGTTCAGTGGATTTACCACAGGAAATTCTTAAAAAGCTCGATTGGGTTATTGCAAGCTATCACGCTCCATTTGTACAACCCGGAAGCATAAGAGAGAATACTGATGCATATATCAATGCTTTGAAAAATCCCTACATAGACGCAATAGGACACAGCGGTACACCGTCTTTTGCTTATGATATTGATGAGGTTTTAGAAACGGTAAAAAAGCTGGATAAGGTTATTGAACTGAATAACCACTCCTTTATAGCTCGAAAGAGTAGCATAGAAAATTGTAAAAAAATAGCTCGTCGCTGTGCAGAACTTGGCGTTAATGTGATACTCTCGACTGATGCTCATAGCGCCTATGAGATAGCCGAAACAGAAGAATGTTGGAAAATGGCGATGGAGGCAGGGATTTGCGAGGAGCAAATTTTGAATTTGAATGCGGAGCGTTTTTTGAGTTATATATGCAGAAGGCGTGGGTACGATAGGGCGCGCTTTGAAAGTGAAGTATCTGACAGATAGAAATTAGTATTATTTAAAATATTATAAAAATTGGAGGTAAAGAGGTATGAAAAAAGCAATAGCATTTTTACTCGCTTTGGTTGTTATGTCATCCTTGTTGGTAGGTTGTGGCGATAAAAGTACAAGCGAAAACGCAGTGGATGCTAATGACATTCCATTTAATGTGATGGCGGAGGAGTATGATGATATTTCGGATATGCCTGATTATACAGGCAAGAAACTTGACCTTAAGGTTTGGTATTGTTTAGGTTCAT
>JAZNUA010000105.1:0-15420 GCA_045592045.1 Congzhengia sp.
GATATTTTTTATTTACATATTTTAAAAAATACAACATATATAATAAATTTATAAAAAAAGATGTGTTTTTTCTTCCATTTAAAAAAAAGCTTAACAGGCGTTATTTTAACAGGCTTTGCGAGTTTTTTAAAAGAAGAAAAATAACCGAATTTTTATCTTTTGACAGAGATATAGAAAAAGAATTTTCTAAACATTTTAACGCTATATATGGAAAAAATATATATAACACTATTTTTCCTTATATTATGGATTTTTTAAGCAGTAATAAGCTTTATGAATATGAGGTGTTGTTTGTTTCTGATAATATAAATGAAGTTAAGAAAATGGCGGAAAAAATTATAAAAAAAGTAAAATCTGTATCTGTACTTACTAAAAAACCTTATTTATATGAGAGTATGAAGGATTATATATTTTCAAAATACGGTGTAGAAATAAATGTAAAAGAAAATATAAATAATTTAAAAAAACACAATAAAATATATGTTAATTGCGGTGCTAACAGAGTTTTTGAAGAAAATATATTTAAAAATGTTAAAATGGTGGACATTTACAGGGTATATGAAGGAGTATATCATACTATAATATTAGAATGTAAAGGAGATAAAAAATCATATCTAAAAACCTTAAATTGTCAGTATTCAATAGGGTTGGCAGAGTTTTTAGAAGATTTTAAAAACTTTAAAATATTAAATGTTAAAAAATAGTAGTTGACTTTTTGATTTAAATAGCATATAATACTAAATTAGTTGTAGATGTAATGTGGAAAATGAAAGAAGGAAAAAAAGTGGAAAAAGAAGTAATACTTACTTATACAAGATTAAAAGAGCTTGAAGCTGAGCTTGAATATCTTAAAACAGAAAAAAGAAAAGAAGTTTCTGAAAAGATAAAAGTAGCCAGAGGTTTTGGTGATTTATCTGAAAATGCTGAGTATGACGAAGCAAAAAAAGAACAGGGCGAAGTTGAAGTTAAAATCGTAAATCTTGAAAAGATGCTAAAAAATGCTAAAGTGATAGATGAAGACGAAATAGACACAAGTAAGGTTGTTGTCGGAACAAAAGTAAAGATTTTAGATGTTGACTTTAATGAAGAAATTATTTATGAAATTGTGGGTTATACAGAGGCAAACCCAGCTGAAGGTAAAATTTCTGATGAATCTCCTTTAGGTGTTGCACTTTTAGGAGCTGTTCCTGAGCAGATAGTTAAGGTAAAATCTCCAAACGGAGAATACGAAGTTAAAATCTTAGAAATCACAAAATAATAAGTTTTAAAAAATGGAAAGCATAGGCTTTCCATTTTTTATGTTTTTATAAATGTTTCCCGTGAAACAATTTTTTAATATTAAAAATATTGAAATAAACTATAAACTATGATATACTTATTTTAAAATAATTAAAAGGATAGGTTTTTATAATGGGAAAAGTGATAGTTATAGCAAATCAAAAGGGTGGTGTTGGTAAAACAACCACAACTATCAATCTTAGTGCTTATCTTGCAGATGCAAAGAAAAGGACACTTTTAATAGATTGCGACCCTCAGGGTAACGCTTCAAGTGGTGTGGGTATTACAAAAGACCAGTCGGAAGCTTCTATTTATGATGTGTTAGTTAATAATGAAGATATAAAAGAAAATATTATAGAAACAAAATATAAAAATTTATCTATTATTCCATCTAATGTAGACCTTGCAGGTGCAGAAATAGAATTAGTTTCTGTAAAAAATCGTGAATATTTACTGAAAGGAAAGTTGAAAGAAATAAAAGAAAGTTATGATTTTATTTTAATAGACTGCCCTCCTTCACTTGGGCTTTTGACATTGAATGCTTTTGCGGCAGCAGACAGCGTTATAATACCTATACAATGTGAGTATTATGCATTAGAAGGTTTGGGACAACTTACAAAGACTGTTTCTACTATAAAGCAAAGTATAAACCCTGATATTGAAATAGAAGGAATATTGCTAACTATGTTTGATAAAAGAACAAATTTATCGACAGTTGTATACGAGGAAGTTAAAAAATATTTTCCAGATAAGGTATACAAAACAGTGATTCCAAGAAATGTAAGACTTTCTGAAGCTCCCAGCTTTGGTGAGGCAATAATATCTTATGATAAATTTTCTAAAGGTGCGTCAGCATACAAAGCACTTTCAAAGGAAATAATTAAAAATAATAAGGAGTAAAAGTGATGGCAGCTTCAAAAAAAGGTTTAGGTAGAGGTTTAGGAGCATTATTAGATGCAAACAGTGTTATAGAAACAACTACTGAAAAAGATAAAGATGTAAAAATAATAAAAATAACACAAATAGAGCCTAATAAAGCTCAGCCCAGAAGTGATTTTGACCAAGAAAAAATAGAAGAGCTTGCTGAATCAATAAAAGAATACGGACTTATTCAGCCTATTGTCGTAAAACTAAATAAAAATGGTTTCTATACTATAATAGCAGGCGAAAGAAGATGGAGAGCATCAAGGCTTGCAGGATTAAAGGAAATTCCCGCAGTAATTAAGGATGTATCAGAACAAACCGAAAAAGAAATAACCTTAATAGAAAATATTCAGAGGGAAAACCTAAATGCATTAGAAGAAGCAGCAGGTATAAAAGAGTTAATGGATGAATATGGGTTGACACAAGAGGAAGCGGCAAAAAAAATAGGAAGAAGCCGCTCTGCTGTTGCAAACATTTTAAGGCTTTTAAATTTACCTGAGGAAATAAAAACTTTATTAAAGGAAGAAAAACTTTCTCAAGGTCATGCAAGAGCACTGCTATCTTTGGAAAATAATATTTTAGCACAAGAAGTAGCAAAAAAAGTAATAGCGCAAGAAATGAGTGTAAGACAGCTTGAATCGTATATTTCAAGTTTGACAAAAACAAAAAAAGAAAAAAGACCGTCAAAAGAAGAAATTGAAATAGCTCGTCATATCAAAGTGCTAGAAGAAAGTCTTTCATCAGAATTGGGAACAAAAATAAGAATAATAAACAAAAAGAACAAAGGAAAAATTGAAATACCATATACTTCATCAGAAGATTTTGAACGAATTGTTGCTTTAATAAAAAAATGATATGTTTCCCGTGAAACATATTATAAAAAAATACATAATGTTGCGGTTTTAAGCGCGTAATCCTCAGGGTTACGCGCTTTTTATTTTGCCTTAAAGTGTAACCATTTATTAAAGAGCTAAAAAGAGCAACAAAAAAGCGATTTGAAAACTTTTCAAATCGCTTTTTACTTCTTCATACTGCGTTTATTTTGCAGCTTTAGCTTCAGCTATAACCTTTTCTGCAATCATAGCAGGAGCTTCTTCATAGTCCGTTATTTCATATTCAAAGCAACCGCGACCGTTTGTCAAAGCACGAAGGTCAGTTGCATACTTTTTCATTTCAGATGCGGGGACTATAGCCTCAATTTCTGTATTTATATTGTCCACTGGAGTCATACCCAAAATTCTTCCGCGACGCTTATTTAAGTCACCTACAACATCGCCCGTGTACTGATTAGGAACCAAAACTTTGGCAGAACCAACAGGCTCTAAAATTACAGGATTTGCCTTGGGTAAGCCCTCTTTATAGGCTATAGATGCTGCTGTTTTAAATGCCATTTCTGATGAGTCGACTGAGTGATATGAGCCGTCAACCAGAGTTGCTTTTAAGTTAACCATAGGATATCCTGCCAACACACCCTCAAGCATGGATTCGCGCAAACCCTTTTCAACTGCAGGGAAGAAGTTTTTAGGAACAGCACCACCTACTACCTTTTCTTCAAATATAAGGTCAGGAGCATCGTACGCAGGCTCAAACTCAATCCACACATGTCCATACTGACCATGACCGCCAGATTGTTTTTTGTGTTTACCCTCTACCCTAACCTTTCCTTTTATAGCTTCACGGTAAGGAGTTTTAGGCTCTTTTAAATTAACAGAAACGCCAAACTTACTTTCAAGCTTTGAGCAGATAACATTTATATGTTGCTCGCCAACGCCCGAAATAATGGATTCATGAGTTTCGGGATTTCTCTCTAATGTAAATGTTTTATCCTCGCTTGCAAGCTTTGAAAGAGAGGCGCTAATTTTTTCTTCGTCGCCCTTAGCCTTAGGCTCAATAGCAAGAGACAAAACGGGTTTTGGGAAAGACACAGCTCCAATTGCAACAGGGAAAGCAGGGTCACAGAGAGTATCGCCTGTTTCTGTTATTGTCAGCTTTGCAGTAGCACCAATATCTCCGGCACAAAGCTCTTTTACCTCGGTTTGTTTTTTGCCGTAGACCACATATAATTTGCTAAGTTTTTCTTCTTTGCCTTTTGCGGGGTTGATTAAAACTGTATCAGGACTGATTTTACCCGATAAAACTTTAAAATACGAAAGCTTGCCTACATAGTTATCAACAACAGTCTTAAATATATGTAAAACCGTCTTATTAGCGCTATCGCAAATAATCTCTTCTATGTTGCCCGTCTTTTTGTTTTCGCCTTCTATATGTGTAAATTCATTAGGTGCGGGCATATAGTCTGCTATTGTATTCAGCAGATGTGTAATGCCTATTTTTGCAACGACGCTACCGCAAATAACAGGAACAACAGTTCCATCTTTGATACCAACCTTTAACGCTGATTTAATTTCATCTTCTGTAAATTCTTCGCCTGCGAAATATTTTTCCATAAATTCTTCAGAAACTTCAGCTACGGCTTCTAAAAGCAACTCACGGCTGCGGTCTGCTATATCCTTGTAGGCAGCGGGAATTTCCTCATACTTATGTGTGTCGCCATCAGGCGAAAACATTTTAGCACGCATTTTTATAACATCTACAAAGCCTGTTAATTTCTCGCCCTCTTTGATAGGAAAGGTAAAGGGAGCGATTGCTCTGCCAAATGCGGAGTTCAATTCTTCCACAACCTTAGCATAGTCAGCCTTCATATCATCCAGTTTGTTGACAAAAACAATCTTTGCCTTTGTTTTTGCAATGTTCCATGCCTTTTCTGTTCCTGCAGAAACGCCCGATTTACCACTTACAACGATTAAAGCACTACCGCAAACAGAAGCACCCTCAAGCTGCTCTCCAATAAAATCCGGAGTTCCGGGAGTATCTAATAAATTGATTTTAGCTCCGTTCCACTCAATAGGGATAACCGATGTATTTAAAGAAATTTTTCTTTTAATTTCTTCGGGGTCAAAGTCTGAAACAGTATTGCCTTCTTCAGTTGTGCCTGTACGATCAATAAGTCCTGCTTTTGCAAGCATTGCTTCGACTAAGGAAGTTTTGCCTGCATTTGAATGTGATAACATACACATATTCCTGATGTTTTCGGTGGTTGCCATAACTGATTCCTCCTTATATAAGCCAATAGGCTAATTTATACCTGGTGATTGACACATATTTGTAAGTGCCCCGTAACCGGTTATAATACTAAATTCGACGCGCAAGCATCGATTTCCTTTATAAAGTGAATCGAAATAATTAACAAATTTCAAAGGGGAAAATTATATATTTTGCATAAAAAATTGAAATATAATGAAACAATGATTCTGACAAAAAAAGAAATATCATTCGAATAAGCCATAAATGACCCAAAAGAATGATATTTCTTTTTATCACAGATAAAAATCGTGATTTCCTATTTTTTTATAAAAAGTTCTGTTTTTTGCAATCCACGAATTTGTTGCCGTTTTAGGATTTAAAAAGAAAAGACATTGGCGCGATATATCTTCTCCCAAAAGAGCGCGCTTTGCAGCTGTGACACTGTCGGCTGTGGGAATGTTGAAAATAGTTCCGTTAGAAACAGGAGTAAATTGAACACCGTATTGAGTATCAAATATAACGCCGTAAATAGTGTTTGGGAATTGGTTACTTTTTACCCTGTTGAGCACAACATTAGCAACCGCAACTTTGCCTCTGTTTATTTCTCCCTGTGCTTCTGAGGAAACAATGCGTGAAAGCCAATAAAGTTCATCTTCAGTATAGGGAGCCTTTCCTTTAAGATGCGCAGGGACGAAGGCGTTTTTTGCTGTGATGTTTGCGGTCAGTGTGTCAGGATCCCAACTAACCTCAGCTCCAAAAGCTTCAGAAATAAATCTCAGCGGCACATACACTCTGTCATTTACTATAACAACGGGATGAGAAAGTTTTACGGTTTTATTGTTTAAAGTTGCGACGGAGCTTCCCTTTGTAACCAGAATATGAGCAGCGCCTGATTTTAATTCTGCGGTGGAGGTTTTTTCATTCCAAAAAATCTCTGCACCAAAAATCTCACCTATGTCACGAATAGAAACATTTGTCACACCTTTTTTCAAGTAGGCGTTGTTTTTTGTTTTTACATATTCGCCGTTAACTTTTACACAAACAGGGGCAAAAAATTCTGATTTTGCACTTGCAGGTGTAGAAAAGCCTGAAAAAATAAATAAAAAAGCAAGTAAAAGAATAATTTTTTTCATAATTCCTCCTTGCACCACTCAACAACATTATACAGTATGTAACAAACTGTTTCAATACAAAATATATGGTTTTTTTGACAAATTTTTTAAATTTTCAAGAGTTTCTTCCTTATTTATATATATAATACGCAGGAGCTAAAAAAATTTTTTTAAAGAAAAGGCTTGACATTAAAAGACTTCTATGTTATTATTATAAACTGCATTATATTCTCAAAATGGTATAATATGCTTAAATAGGACTATTGTCCTGTTTTGAGATTTAAATCTGTATGTAATTTTCAAGTTTTATACATAACAAACCAAACAGCGTAATCTTAAAGATTACAAACAAATTTTTAATGAGGTGGTTGAGTTTATGGTACATCCGATTCAGTTGGGAGCAAACCAAAGAATGAGTTACGCTAAAGTCGATGAAGTTTTGGAGATGCCAAATCTTATCGAAGTTCAGAAAAACTCATATAATTGGTTTTTAGAGGAGGGCTTAAAGGAAGTTCTTCATGACATTTCTCCCATTACCGACTACACGGGAAATTTAATTTTGGAGTTTATTGACTACAAATTAGAGAGAAACCGCGCAAAATATCCTGTGGAAGAATGCAGAGAAAGAGACACAAACTTTGCAGCACCGCTTAAAGCCAAGGTTCGCCTTATCAACAAGGAAACCGGTGAGGTAAAAGAGCAGGAAATCTTTATGGGCGATTTCCCCTTAATGACAGACCAAGGTACATTTATAATCAATGGCGCAGAACGCGTTATTGTTAGCCAGCTTGTTCGTTCACCGGGCATTTATTTTGCTATGGAACATGATAAAACAGGTAAGGAACTGTTTGCTTCAACAGTTATTCCTTATCGTGGTGCATGGCTTGAATATGAAAACGATATAAATGATGTATTATCTGTTCGCATCGACAGAACAAGAAAAATCCCAATCACAGTTTTGATTCGTGCATTGGGCGTTGAGACAGATGCAGAAATTCTGGATTTGTTCGGCGAAACAGAGGCAATGCTCAACACATTGGAAAAAAGTGCATCAATCCAGACCACCGATGAAGCATTGATTGAAATTTATAAAAAGCTCCGTCCCGGCGAGCCTCCTACGGTGGAAAGCTCAAAGAGTCTCCTTTACGGACTTTTATTCGATGGCAAGCGTTATGATCTGGCCAATGTAGGCAGATTCAAGTTTAATAAAAAATTAGCTATCTCTGCCCGTATTGTAAATCAGGTAGCGGGCGATGCTATCGTGAACCCTGAAACAGGCGAAATAATGGTCGAAGCAGGTGCGGCTATTTCTAAAGAGGACGCTTTGGCTATTGAAAACGCAGGTATAAATCGTGTTATATTAGATGTTAAAGGATACAAGGTTGTAGTATTTTCCAACAATATGGTTACACTTTCGAACTATGTTGATTTTGACACAACAGATATTACAACAGAAAAAGTATCAAAAGGCGTTTTAGATGAAATCCTGGCAAACTTTGATACTGAAGAAGAAATAAAAGACCAGCTTATTCGTCGTCTTGATGAACTTGTTCCTAAGCACATCATCACAGACGATATTATGGCATCGATTAACTACCAGATTGGTTTACTCTACGGTCTTGGCACAACAGACGATATTGACCATTTAGGCAACAGGCGCCTTCGTTGTGTTGGTGAGCTTTTGCAGAATCAGTTCAGAATAGGTTTGTCCAGAATGGAAAGAGTTGTTCGTGAGAGAATGACCATACAGGATTTAGACATTGTAACACCTCAGGCGTTGATAAATACTCGCCCTATCGTTGCTACAATTAAAGAATTCTTTGGTTCATCACAGCTTTCACAGTTTATGGACCAGTTGAACCCCTTGGCAGAGCTTACACATAAAAGAAGATTGTCAGCGTTGGGACCTGGCGGTTTGTCAAGAGACCGTGCAGGCTTCGAGGTTCGAGATGTACACTATTCACACTATTCAAGAATGTGTCCTATTGAAACACCTGAAGGTCCTAACATCGGTCTTATAAACTCACTTGCAACTTATGCAAGAATAAATGAGCATGGATTTATTGAAGCACCTTACAGAAAAGTAGATAAAACATCCGGCGTTGTTACAAATGAAATCGTATATATGACAGCCGATGTGGAAGATGAATACATTGTTGCTCAGGCGAATGAGCCTTTGACAGAAGACGGCAAGTTTGAAAACCAAAAGGCAATCGTTCGTTATCGTGATGAATATCTGGAAGTTGAAACTTCAAAGATTGACTACATGGATGTTTCTCCCAAACAGGTTGTATCAGTAGCTACAGCTATGATTCCTTTCTTGGAAAACGACGACGCTAACCGTGCACTTATGGGTGCGAACATGCAGCGTCAGGCAGTGCCGTTACTTCGTACAGATTCACCTATCGTAGGTACAGGTATGGAATATCAGGCAGCAAGAGATTCAGGTGTAGTTGTATTGGCAAAAGAAGACGGCGTTGTTGATAAAGTTTCAGCAGACGAAATCGTAATCAAGGACAACGACGGCAACAAGCACAAGTATAAGCTGATTAAGTTTACCCGTTCAAACCAGGGCTCATGTATTAACCAAAAACCCATAGTTTCAGAGGGTGAAAAAGTTAAAAAAGGAACAATTATTGCCGATGGTCCTTCAACGCACAACGGTGAAATTTCCTTGGGCAGAAACATACTTATAGGCTTTATGACCTGGGAAGGTTACAACTACGAGGACGCTATGTTAATAAACGAAAAGCTTGTTCGCGATGACATATTGACCTCAATTCACATAGAAGAATATGAGTGTGAAGCAAGAGATACAAAGCTCGGTGCTGAAGAAATTACTCGTGACATTCCTAATGTTGGTGAGGATGCATTAAAGGATTTGAACGAAAAAGGTATCATTCGTATTGGTGCAGAGGTTCGTTCAGGGGATATACTTGTTGGTAAAGTAACACCTAAGGGCGAAACAGAGCTAACAGCTGAAGAGAGACTTCTTCGTGCTATCTTCGGTGAAAAAGCAAGAGAAGTAAGAGATACATCCCTGCGTGTACCTCACGGCGAAGCAGGAATTATCGTTGATGTTATTACCTTTGATAAGGATAACGGCGACGAGTTAGCTCCCGGAGTTAACCAGTTGGTACGCTGCTATATAGCACAGAAGCGTAAGATTTCTGTGGGCGATAAAATGGCAGGTCGTCACGGTAACAAGGGTGTTGTTTCAAGAATTTTACCTGAAGAGGATATGCCTTTCTTGCCTGATGGTACACCGCTTGAAATAGTATTAAATCCCTTAGGCGTACCTTCTCGTATGAATATAGGTCAGGTTCTGGAGGTTCACTTAGGACGCGCTGCTCGTGAACTTGGCTGGAAAATTGCAACTCCTGTTTTAGACGGTGCAACAGAACAAGATATTACAGAAACACTTATAAAAGCAGGACTTGATACAGACGGCAAGACCGTTCTTTACGACGGCAGAACAGGCGAGCCCTTTGACAACAGAGTAACAGTTGGTATCATGTATATCTTGAAGCTCTGTCACTTGGTTGATGATAAAATTCATGCCCGTTCAACAGGTCCTTACTCACTTGTTACGCAGCAGCCTTTGGGCGGTAAAGCTCAGTTTGGCGGTCAGCGTTTTGGTGAAATGGAAGTTTGGGCACTGGAAGCTTATGGCGCAGCATATACACTTCAGGAAATCTTAACAGTAAAATCTGACGATATTGTTGGTCGTGTTAAGACCTATGAGGCGATAGTAAAAGGCGAAAGCGTGCCTCAGGCAGGTATTCCTGAATCATTTAAAGTGTTGATAAAGGAACTTCAGAGCTTGTGTCTTGATATGAGAGTATTGGACGAGGCAGGTAACGAAGTAATCTTAAAGGATTCTTCCGAGGAAGAGGAAGAGGCAAATCTCGGAATGACTGTAAAAGATGACAAGGCGTTTATTGATTTAGACACCGAAGATGACGACGAAACTCAAGGCATGGAAGCGGATGCTTTTGATGATGATGTTGAAATCGATGATTCATTATTCTCAGGCGAGAGTTATGAGGGTGATGAGTTTGACGAATTCGAAGATGAGAACGACACATTCTTCGATGACGAAACGGACTTGCTATAAAATATTCGCTAAAAAATTCTTTTAAATGGAGATGAGTCGATTGTCAGAAAATACATTTGATGCAATTAAAATAGGCATAGCCGCACCTGACATGATCAGAAATTGGTCACACGGTGAGGTAAAAAAGCCTGAAACTATAAATTACAGAACATTAAAGCCTGAGAGAGACGGTCTTTTCTGCGAAAGAATTTTCGGACCTACTAAGGACTGGGAATGTCACTGCGGCAAATATAAGAGAATCCGTCATAAAGGCATTGTCTGCGACAGATGCGGCGTAGAGGTAACTCGTGCCCGTGTTCGTCGTGAGCGTATGGGACATATTGAGCTTGCAGCACCTGTGTCACATATCTGGTACTTTAAGGGTATTCCCTCAAGAATGGGCTTGCTCCTCGATATGACACCAAGAATGCTTGAAAAAGTTTTATACTTTGCTGCGTATGTGGTTATTGAGCCTGGTGCTCGTACAGAGCTTGAAAAGAAGCAGATTTTGTCCGAACAGGAATACAGAGAGTACTGTGAAAAATACGGCGACAGGTTCCGCGCAGGAATGGGCGCAGAAGCTATTAAGGAGCTTCTTGCAGAAATCAATTTAGAAGAGCTTTCTAAAGAAATCAAGGAAGAATTAGAAGGAGCTTCAGGTCAGAAAAAAATAAGACTTGTTAAAAGACTTGAGGTTGTTGAATCTTTCAGATTATCAGGAAACGACCCTTCTTGGATGATTTTGGATGTTATTCCTGTTATTCCGCCCGACATTCGTCCTATGGTACAGTTGGACGGCGGCAGGTTTGCAACCAGCGACTTAAATGATTTATACAGACGAGTAATCAACAGAAATAACCGCTTAAAGAAATTATTAGATTTAGGCGCTCCAGAGATTATTGTGAGAAACGAAAAAAGAATGTTGCAGGAAGCGGTTGACGCACTTATCGATAACGGCCGCCGAGGCAGACCTGTTACAGGCCCAGGTAACCGTGCATTAAAATCACTTTCTGATATGTTAAAGGGTAAGCAGGGTCGCTTCCGTCAGAATTTGCTGGGTAAGCGTGTTGACTATTCAGGCCGTTCGGTTATCGTTGTAGGTCCTGAACTTAAAATATATCAGTGCGGTTTGCCGAAAGAAATGGCTATTGAATTGTTTAAGCCATTCGTTATGAAGAAGCTCGTTAACGACGGTGTAGCACACAACATAAAAAGCGCAAAGCGTATGGTAGAACGCTTAAAACCTGAGGTTTGGGATGTTTTGGATGAAGTTATTAAGGATCATCCGGTACTCTTAAACCGTGCTCCTACACTTCACAGACTGGGTATTCAGGCATTTGAGCCTATCCTTGTTGAAGGTAGAGCCTTAAAGCTCCATCCGTTAGTTTGTACAGCTTATAACGCTGACTTTGACGGTGACCAGATGGCTGTCCATGTTCCTTTGTCACCTGAAGCGCAGGCAGAAGCAAGATTTTTGATGTTATCAGCAAACAACTTGCTTAAGCCTCAGGATGGTCGCCCTGTTACAGTTCCTACACAGGATATGGTATTGGGTAGTTACTACTTAACATTGGTTAAGCCAAAAGAAGTTAAAATCACCGATGCAGGTGATTCAGACATATTTAATGTCGGTGATGTTGTAAATTATTATTATTCAACACCCGGAAAGCCCAGCTTGCTTGCTGAAAACGCAGAATTAGAAGCAAACGGCAAGCGCGGTGCATCATACACCGAAGACGGCTGCTTCGGCGGCGAAGTGGGTGAAGGAAAAGTATTTGCATCAGTTAATGAAGCAAATCTTGCCTACACAAACAATATTGTTGGACTTCATGCGCCTATTAAAGTAAGAGTGACAGCTTCTGACGGAGATACAGGAATTATTGAAACAACAGTGGGCAGACTAATATTTAATGAGAACATTCCTCAGGATTTGGGCTTTATTGACAGAAGCAACCCTGACAACAAGTTCTTATTAGAAGTAAACTTCCTCTGCGGCAAGAAGCAGTTAGGTCAGATTGTTGATAAATGCATT
Organism: Congzhengia sp.; assembly: GCA_045592045.1. Classification (GTDB taxonomy): domain Bacteria; phylum Bacillota; class Clostridia; order UBA1381; family UBA9506; genus Congzhengia. Next base: position 12,527 of record JAZNUA010000105.1, read on the forward strand.
CAGGCTCACGGACTTACCGATACAGCAATAGTGCTTGATGCAATCAAGGCTATGGGCTTTAAGTATTCAACTCGTGGTGCTATTACAGTTTCAGTTTCAGACATTGAAGTACCTGAAAAGAAAAAGGCACTATTAGCAGAAGCTGAAAAAGCAGTTGATGAGATTACAAAGCAGTTTAACCGTGGTCGTATTTCAGATAAAGAACGCTATAAGCTTGTCATTGATACATGGACGAAGACCATTGATGATGTTACAGATGCATTGATGGAAAACCTTGACCAGTATAACCCCATATTTATGATGGCAGATTCAGGTGCCCGTGGTAGTAAGAATCAGATCAGACAGCTTGCTGGTATGCGTGGTCTTATGAACGATACATCCGGTAAAATCATCGAAATTCCTATCAAGGCCAACTTCCGTGAAGGTCTTAATGTTATCGAGTATTTCGTATCATCTCACGGTGCTCGTAAAGGTCTTGCAGACACCGCTCTTCGTACAGCTGACTCAGGTTACCTAACAAGAAGACTTGTTGATGTATCACAGGATGTTATCATTCGTGAACACGACTGTGGCGTTGCTGACGGTATTGAGGTTTCAGCAATTACAGAGGGCAAAGAGGTTATCGAAAGCTTAGAGGATAGACTCTCAGGTCGTTATCCTGTTGAAAATATCGTAAGCCCTGAAACAGGTGAGATTTTAGCAACTCCTGACGATTTGATAGACGAAAAATTGGCATCTAAGATTGTTGCAGCAGGTGTTACAAAGGCAAAAATTCGTTCTGTTCTTACCTGTCGTGCCAAAGTTGGTATCTGTGCTAAGTGTTACGGCTCGAACTTAGCAGGTGGCGAGTTAGTTCCTGAAGGCGAAGCAGTTGGTATTATTGCTGCTCAGTCAATTGGTGAACCTGGTACACAGCTTACAATGAGAACATTCCACACCGGTGGTGTTGCCGGCGATGACATCACACAGGGTCTTCCCCGTGTAGAAGAATTGTTCGAAGCAAGAAAGCCCAAGGGCTTAGCAATCTTAACTGAAATCGCGGGCAGAGTTTCTATTGTTGAAAACAAGAAGAAGCGTGAAATCGTTGTAACAGACGACGAATCGAAAGAAGCGAAAACATATCTTATCCCATACGGTTCAAGAATTAAAGTTGCAGAGGGAGATATGCTTTCTGTGGGCGATGAATTGACAGAAGGTTCTATAAATCCCCACGATATCTTAAGAATCAAGAATGTTACCGCTGTTCAACAGTACTTAATTAAAGAAGTGCAGCGCGTATATCGTCTACAGGGTGTTGATATCAACGACCGACACATCGAGGTTATTGTACGCCAGATGCTAAGGCGTGTTCGCATTGAAGAAGCAGGCGATTCAAGATTTATGTCAGGTGCACTTGTGGACCTTAACGAATTCCTGACAGCTAACGAAGAATTAGCTCGTGATGGCAAGGAACAGGCAACCTGCACAAGAATTATCTTAGGTATTACCAAGGCGGCCTTAACAACAGACTCATTCTTATCAGCGGCGTCCTTCCAGGAAACAACAAGAGTATTGACAGAGGCTGCTACCAAAGGAAAGATTGATCCACTCGTTGGTCTTAAGGAAAATGTTATCATCGGTAAGCTGATTCCCGCAGGTACAGGTCTGACAAAGTATCAGCACACAACAATCGAAAGGGTTTCCCCTGTGATTGATGATGACAACTTAGGTGATGATTTCGTGGAAAAGAATCTGGATTATATAGGTTCTAATGTCATTCCTGAAGTATAAAAAATTAAAAAAATTGTGTTGACAGTGTCAAATACTTGTGTTACAATGTAGATTGGCGTATTGGTGCGGCAAATAAAATGTCGCACCGATCACCGTGTTTTAACAGCAAAAGGCGATAGCTTTTTGCTATAAAGCATTTACGAAAGAAAGGAAAGGTGCAAAATGCATCCCGACTCTATTAAGCCTCGCGTATATGTGGGGCTGAAACAATCAACAGAGGCAGTCAGTGAAGGACTTGTTCAAAAAGCGTATATCGCACTTGACGCGGACGACCATGTGAGCCGACCGTTTTTAGAACTTTGCGAAAAAAGCGGTGTCCCTGTGGAAACAGTGGAAACCAAAGCAAAGTTAGGAAAAACCTTTGGCATCAGTGTTCCTGCTGCTGTTGCGGTAGAATTAAAATAGCTGTATATTTTTTAATATATAAATCTTAAAAGAAGGAGGAAATTATTTCATGCCTACATTTAACCAGCTTGTGAGAAAAGGTAGAGAAACTTCTGAAAGAAAAGCAACAGCTCCAGCGTTGTTAAAGACATTAAACACCTTGAAGAAGAAGACTACCGATGCAAACTCACCTCAGAAAAGAGGCGTTTGTACAGCCGTTAAAACAATGACACCTAAAAAGCCTAACTCAGCTCTTCGTAAGATGGCCAGAGTTCGTCTTACAAACGGTATCGAAGTTTCTGCATATATCCCTGGCGAAGGCCATAACTTGCAGGAACACAGCGTTGTTTTAATCAGAGGCGGCAGAGTAAAGGATTTACCTGGTGTAAGATACCATATCATCCGTGGTACATTAGATACCGCAGGTGTTGCTAATCGTAACCAGTCAAGATCCAAGTATGGTGCTAAAAAAGCAAAAGCTAAGAAATAAGCACTAATAATCACAATAGGTGTCGGTAAGTAACATGAAATTAATTTCTGTTATATACTGCACGACGATGGAAAATCCATCGAGTACCTGTGATATCATTTTAATTAAAAATAATGAAGGAGGGAAGAAAGGTGCCAAGAAGAAGTTTTATAGCTAAAAGAGAAGTATTGGCTGACCCGGTTTACAACAGCACAGTTGTTACAAGATTAATCAACAACATCATGCTTGACGGTAAAAAAGGTACCGCACA
>JAZNUA010000106.1:0-5983 GCA_045592045.1 Congzhengia sp.
CTGATACTGTTCATACTTCTTTGTTAATAGCTTTAATAGGCGGTACAATATTCGGTATCTTAGGTTTTTTTCTTTCAAGACCAATGCTCGCCTTAACAGGTAGTCCTGATAATGTAATTGATCAGGCTACACTTTATATGAAAATATACTTTTTGGGAACTCCCGGTTTGATGGTTGCAAATTTTGGTACAGCTTTGCTGCGTTGTGTAGGCGACACAAAAAGGCCGTTTATTTATTTTTCTTTATCCGGAATATTGAATGTTGTTTTAAACCTGATTTTTGTTTTGAATTTTAACATGGATGTTGCAGGCGTTGCTCTGGCCACTATAATTTCTAACTATGCAGTTGCTACTTTAATTGTTTTAGCTTTGTTAACAAACGAGGGTTATATATACCTTAACATAAAGGAATTAAAAATCAAAAAAGAAGCGTTTTTTGATGTATTAAAAAAGGGCATTCCTGTAGGATTGCAGTCTATGGTTTTTTCCGGTTCTAATGTTATAATACAGTCATCTGTAAACGGATTTGGTTCCGTGGTTATGGCGGGTAATGCAGCAGCAGCCAATATAGAAAGCTTCTTATATACAACAATGAATGCATTTTGTCATGTTACAACCACCTTTGTTGCCCAGAATTACGGCGCAAAGAAATTCAAACGAATGGATAAAACATTATTGATATCATCAATCCTTGTTGTTTCCATAGGGATTTTAGCTGCAATTGCGATTATTCCGTTTGAAAGATTTTTACTTGGAATATACGCTCCCGGAAATGAAGGTGCAATTTCTTTTGGTGTGCTTAGATTTAAATATATTTTACACTTATATTTTCTTTGTGGTCTAATGGAAACAGTGACGGGCGCAGTAAGAGGTATGGGAAAATCTGTTGTTACTATGATTGTATCAATAGTATGTGTCGTGGGCATTAGAATTGTTTGGATATTTACTGTATTTAGAGCTTTAGGAACTTTAGAGAGCTTATATATTTCGTATTTACTGTCGTGGATAGCAGCTATAGTTATATTGCTGCTATCTTATATCTTAATCAGAAAAAAGTTAGAAAAAGAAAGAGAGAATCTTTAAGATTCTCTCTTTTAATTTATTCCTTCTGCTGTTAAAATTACATCAGAATTTTGTGTAAATGCCGATATTTTTTTATTCTGTAAATCTTTAAAAATTACATCAGTGACTTCTGAAATGCCAGAAACGGGAACTACATTTATTCCTATTGTATGAAAATAATTTCTGTCGTTATTTTTGGGTATATACACCTTTTCCACACCGGCATTTTTTGCAGCTTCAATTTTTTCTTTTACTCCCCCTACTGGTAAAATATTACCAAAAATTGAGATTTCACCTGTAAAAGCAATATCGTTTTTTACGGGAATATTGTGTATGGCTGAATACAAAGCCACAAAAATTGCAACGCCGGCAGACGGTCCGTCAACAGGCATGCCACCAGGAAAATTGAGATGAATATTATAATTTTTAGGATTGGTATTATACCTTTCATAGAGTAATGTCAACACATTATCAATAGATGCCTTAACTGTGCTGGAACGATTTAATTTTTGACCTCGCCTCTCTAATGTTTCGCTATCGACAATGCCCGTTACTTTAAGATGCCCACTACCCTTCTCGCATTCACAAGCTTTGGCTTCTATAGTCATAACTGCGCCTTTTCCGCCACCTGAAACGGCAAGACCGTTGACTTTTCCTATGATTTCATCTTCTGACACTTTGTATTCGCTTACACCATTAAAACGAGAACATTCCGCTACCCATTCAATGTCATCTTTTGTAATTTCTGACCTTTTTTCCAAGAAAGCGTATGCACCAGCTGTCTGGATTAAATTTACCGCTTCTCTACCGTTGTCACAAAAGCTTGATATTAACCTGGAAGCACTGTCAGAAATAGAGAAACCGCCTTTTTGCGCTGCGTTTTTACCTATTTTTATAACTTCAGCTACCGAAAGAGGATTGAAGAAAATCTCGGTACATCTTGAACGAAGCGCAGGCGGAATCTCTTCAGGAGTACTTGTAGTGGCTGCTACAAGTCTGAAATCGGCAGGCATCCCTTTTTGAAAAATTTCATGGATATATGCAGGGATGTCTTTGTTGGACTTTGAGTAATATGCAGATTCAAAGAAAACCTTCCTGTCTTCCAGAACTTTGAGTAATTTATTCATTTGTATAGGATGTAATTCGCCTATTTCGTCTATAAAAAGTATGCCGCCATGTGCTTTTGTCACTGCACCTGGTTTTGGTTGAGGTATACCAGCAGGACCGTATGCTCCTGCTCCTTGATATATAGGGTCGTGAACGGATCCCATCAATGGATCAGCAATACATCTGTCGTCAAACCTAAGGGTTGTAGCATCTATTTCTACAAATTTTGATTCTTTACTAAATGGCGAAACAGGATTTTTGATTGCAGCTTCAAGTACTGTTCTCGCTGCAGCTGTTTTGCCAACTCCAGGCGGGCCGTAAATAATTACATGTTGCGGATTTTTACTGCATAAAGCTGCTTTTAAAGCTTTAATTCCGTCTGTTTGACCTACAATTTCTTCAAGATTTGACGGTCTCGTTTTTTCTGATAATGGTTCTGTCAGCGAGATGCTTTGTAGCTTATGGAGTTTTTCTAATTCTCCGGCAGAATCCTTGTTTATAGAATTTCTCGACGCTTTTTGTGTTTTGATCATAGAGTAAAAATATATTCCCATAACACACAAAAGCCATATTTCCAATATGCTCATTAAACCACTTAACATCGCATTTCCTCCTTACATATATATTATTGACAAACATACAGTATTTATTTTGAAAGTTAATAAATTTTTAATTGTATTTTATGACATTGTATGATAAAATGTATGTATATTGCGTGGAGGTAGGTAATATTATGAGTGAGAACTGTAAAAAAACTTGTCATGTTACGAGTATCGGCGGACAAGCTGTTATAGAAGGCATAATGATGCGAGGACCAAAAAATTCTGCTATTGCAGTGAGAAAACCTGATGGCGAAATTATTGTTGAAAAAAAACCTATTAATTCTTTTGTTGCCAAGTATAAGATTAATAAAATTCCATTCGTAAGAGGTGTTTTTTCTTTCGTTGAATCTTTGGTAGAAGGTACGAAAGCTCTGATGTTTTCTGCAGAATTTTTTGATATCGAGGAAGAAAATACAAAAAAGAAAAAAACTGAAATGTCCGAAGAAGAATTGAGAAAAAGTGAGGCAAAAGAAAAGAAAGCCTTAAATTTTGCAATATATTCATCTGTTGTTATAGCACTTATATTTAGTGTAGGTGTATTTATGATTTTACCTACATTTTTGGTAGGTTTGATACGCGATTATTTGGATGTTGATAACAATATTTTAACCACCGCGGTAGAAGGTATTACGCGCATTTTATTGTTTTTGTTATATGTTGTTTTAGTATCTAAAATGAAAGATATTAAGCGAGTTTTTCAATATCACGGTGCAGAACACAAGACAATATTTTGCTATGAAGCAGGCGAAGAATTAACTGTAGAAAATATTATGAAGCAAAAAAGATTACACCCAAGATGCGGAACAAGCTTTTTGATTCTCGTTATGATAATAAGCATTATACTTTTTTCGTTTATTTCTTGGGAAGACCCCGTTATGCGAATAATTATAAGATTGCTGTTGTTACCTGTTGTTGCAGGTATATCGTATGAGTTGATTAAATTTGCCGGAAGACATGATGGCGTCATAGTACGAATCATTTCTGCTCCAGGTATGTGGTTACAAAAAATAACCACAAAAGAGCCGGACGAAAGTCAGATAGAAGTAGCGATAGAAGCTATGAAAGGCGTTTTGACAGATGACAAAAACGACGACAAATGGTAAAATTACAATAAAAGACGCACTAACTTTTGGAACAGATAGGCTTTCTTCGAATACCACTTTAGATACTCCGAGACTCGATGCAGAAATTTTAATGTGTCACATATTGGGTTGCGAACGCATATTTTTAACAATTAACAAGGACAGAATTTTAACCGTTGATGAACATCAGCAATTTAACAGCCTTATAGAACGAAGATATTTGAACGAGCCTGTAAGCTATATAACAAATTCTCGCGAATTTATGTCACTGGATTTTAGCGTTACGAACGGTATATTGATTCCAAGACCCGATACTGAGATTTTGGTTGAAACTATAATTGAGAAATTTAAAGAAAGTGCTGTCAATATACTTGATTTGTGCACAGGCAGCGGTGCTGTTGGCGTTAGTCTTGCGTATTATTTGAAAAAATCTAAAATAGTTGCGGTCGATAAATATGAAGTTTGTATTGAAACTGCAAAAAAAAATGCCTTAAAAAACGGCGTGGATGACAGGATAGTTTTTTTAAAAAAAGATGTCTTAGAAAAACTGGAATTTTCTGAAGAGTTTGATTGTATCGTATCTAACCCGCCATATGTAAGAAATGAGGTTTTGGCTACTCTCCCCAAAGATGTACTACACTATGAACCTATTTATGCTTTAGATGGCGGAGACGACGGGTTGCTTTTTTATCGTGCAATCACTGAATTTGCATCAAAAAAACTTAGAAAAAAAGGTATATTAGCTTTTGAAATCGGATATGACCAGGGAGAAAGTGTAAAGCATATAATAGAAAAAACAGGATGTTTTTATAATATTGAGGTAATAAATGATTTATCAGGTTTGAACCGTGTTATTACAGCAGAAAAGAGGTAGAATATTTTGCAAAGATATTCGGAGATGAGGAAACAAAAAAAATTGATTTTAATAAAGAAAATACTTCTCTCTTTATGTGTCGCTGTCATTGTTATTATTGCAGGTATTTCAACTTCTTTATTGTTAAATAAAAACAGTTCCAGTGTTTCAACTATATCTAAAAACACAACAGAAAATACAGTTAAATCCACCAATGTTTCTCTTGTTATGGTAGGTGATAATCTGCTACATATGCCATTGATAAAAAACGGAGAGAATAGCGATGGAACATATAATTTTGACTCACTGTATTCTGAGATGAAACCATATTTTAAAGATGCAGATATTTCTGTAATCGTGCAGGAAACACCCCTGGGAGGTGCTGAATTAGGGTTTTCAGGATATCCTCTGTTTAATTCTCCCCAAGAGGTTGGAGATGCGATTGCATATGCCGGATTTGACATAGTTTTACACGCTACAAACCACGCTCTTGACAAAGGTGCCAAGGGTCTTGAAAATACAATGACTTATTGGAAAAATCACGAAGATATAACTGTTCTGGGCATAAACAATTCCCAGGAAGAACAGGACGGAATAGATTACTATAAGAAGAACGGAATTAAGTTTGCGCTTTTAAATTATACAGACAGTACAAATGGTATACCACTCCCCTCTCAAAAAAAGTATATTGTAAATACTGTAGATGAAGAGAAAATAAAGAAAGATTTATACGAGGCCGAAAAAAACGCCGATTTTACAATAGTTTTTATGCACTGGGGAACAGAGTATAAATTTACTGAAAACGAATCTCAAAGCCAATTAGCGTCATTTATGTGCGAAAACGGAGCTGATTTGATAATGGGATCACACCCTCATGTTATTGAACCTGTTAAGTGGGTTGAAGCAGAAAACGGAAACAGAGCTTTAGTTTTTTATTCATTGGGAAATTATGTTTCTCGCCAGAAGGAAGTAAATAATCTTTTGGGAATTATGGGTTGTGTCGATATTCAAAAAGATATATTCGGAAAGGTCTCGATAACTAAGGCGTCTGTTACGCCAACAGTAACCCATTATAATACAAATTCAAGAGGGTTTAAGGTGTATCCTTTAAAAAATTATACCGACGAATTAGCATCAACTCACGGTGTTGCACAGTATGACGGAAAAGTTACTGTAGAAAGATTTAAAAATATATTTGAAAAAGTCTTTAAAGATAATACAACAGTAGAATTAGATTATTAAACAATAAAAAAGATGTTAAAAAGCAATTGCTTTTTA
>JAZNUA010000107.1:0-22290 GCA_045592045.1 Congzhengia sp.
CCGAGATATTTGAGCAAAGCAACATATCTACCGCATCACAGGAAGATATATAAACGGAGATATAAAAGTACAGTTTCCATAAACGGAATAATAAGAAGAGCATATCCTTTAGGATATGCTCTTCTTATTATGTATTGAAAATTATAATTTGTCTATAAGTGAAATATCAACTTCGTTGATGTGAAATAATTTTTGTCGAAATCGTGAAATAGAAACCTAACGGTTTCTGTGAAATGAAATAAATCCACACGCCGCAGGCGTATTTCACATTGCGAAGCAATATTTCACGCGCGAAGTGCATTTCACAAATCCTGAAAGGATTTATTTCGTTGAAAAAACCGCCAATCTTGTATCAAGATTGACGGTTTTTTCTGGTGACCCGTAGGGGACTCGAACCCCTGTTTTCGCCGTGAGAGGGCGACGTCTTAACCGCTTGACCAACAGGCCGTATTAAATTTACTTTCAACACTTTGTTAGTATAGCACAGTTATACCGAAATATCAAGAGTTTTTTATAATAATTTTAAAAAAACAGGTTTCAACCTATGTCGAAACCTGTTTAAATCGATTATACATTTAAGTGTTTTCTTACAGAAATAAGACTTCCGATACCACCGAGAATTGCACCCAGTCCCAAAGAAGAGCCCACAAGAATCGGGACTAATTCTGTCAATGGTTTCATCGTAAATATAACGATATTTAAAGAACTGATAGCATCTATCAAGAACGAGTAACCACTTAATATTAAACCTATTGAGATACCTGCGCCCAACACACCTATCAATATACCCTCAATGATAAATGGCCATCTTATAAACCAGTCGGTTGCACCGACAAATTTCATAATGTTAATTTCTTTTCGGCGGGTATATACAGTCAACCTTATAGTATTGGAAATGATAAACACAGAAACGATAGCCAAAGCCATAATTATCCAGAAACTGAAATTTTGTATGTAATTTGCAATAGTCATTAGCTTGTTTACATGCTCTTCATTTATCAAAACTTCATCTACGCCGTCAATCTGCTTGATTTCTTCTAAGGTTTCCGCCGAAGCAGACAAATCAAACAGTGAAACCTGATACATATGACGGAATGGGTTATCTTCCTTGTATCTGTCAAGAGATGAAGCCTTGTCACTCATACCGTTGCGCAGATTTTCCAATCTTTCCGCTTTAGATGTATACAAAATTTGGTCTACATTTTCTACAGTATCAAGCTTTTCGCCGATTGTTTTTACACCGTAGTCTGAAACCTTATCATCAACGAACACTACAATCTGATAGCCTTCCTTTAAGTTGTCTGCCATGTTGTTTATATTGATTGTAAGTGCCAGAAAACTGCCTAATACCAAAAGGCTGGCAACAACAGTGAATATCGAAGCTAATGTCATCCAACCATTTGAGAAAAAATTCTTAAATGCTTCCGAGAAGAAATATCTTACACCTCTAATTTTCATGGCCGTATTCTCCTCTCATTTCATCTCTTACCAGTTTGCCGTCTTCAATTTCAATAACACGCTTTTTCATAGTATCAACAATTTCCTTGGCGTGAGTAGCCATTATTACTGTTGTTCCTCTTTTGTTGATGTTATCCAAAAGCTCCATAATTTCCATAGCAACCTTGGGATTTAAGTTACCCGTAGGTTCATCAGCAATCAAAAACGCCGGATTATTTACTAAAGCACGGGCCAGTGCAACTCGTTGCTGTTCGCCGCCTGAAAGCTCGGTAGGGTAGGACTTGGATTTCTGCGAAAGACCCACTAAAGACAATACATTGGGAACTTGTTTGCGTATATCTTTGCGTCTTGCACCGATAATATCCATTGCAAAAGCAACATTTTCATATACGGTTTTGTTATTTAAAAGCCTGAAATCCTGAAAAACTACGCCCATTGAACGACGAAGATACGGCACTTCGCGACGCTTTAATTTTCCTATATCCTTGTTATTGATGATAACCTGACCGCTTGTGGGAGTTTCCTCGTGCATCAAAAGCTTAATCAATGTAGATTTACCGGAACCTGAAGAACCTACTATAAATACAAATTCGCCTCTTTCAATGAAGAAGCTTACATCATCTAAAGCCGTTGAGCCGTTAGGATAGGTTTTAGTTACATTGCTGAGTAAAATCATAACTATCAAATCCTTTCTTTAACATAAAATTACTATGTGCGCGGAGTACGCACATAGTAATGGGGTTAACATTTAAAATTTAGATGGGTTGGTAAGGAGATATTTTCTTACTAAAGCCGCTACCTTAAATACTACTGCGTCGTCAAACTTACGAAGGTCTAAGCCTGTCAGTCGTTCAATTTTGTCAAGTCGATATACGAGTGTATTTCTGTGTACAAACAACTGACGGGATGTTTCTGAAACATTAAGGTTATTTTCAAAAAACTTATCTATTGTAAGAAGTGTTTCATCATCTAAAACCTCAAAGCCTTCCTTCTGGAATATTTCGTCTAAGAAAAGCTCACACAATTTGCTGGGTAACTGATAAATAAGTCTGCCTATACCTAATTCGCCGTAGCTTAAGATATATTTATTTGATTCAAAAACTCTGCCAATCTCTATAGCAAGTCTTGATTCCGAGTATGAATGTGCTATGTCGTTAATTGATTTAACGGGGGTGCCTATGCCTACATAAACTGTCAAAAGAAGCTCGGAGTTAATGGTATCCACAATATCGTGAGCAGTTTTATCAATAAATTCAAAGCAATCTACAGACGGAAGTGCCTTGATGACAACAATGTGCTTGTTATCAATATTTATGATAAAGTCCTGTTCAGGAAACATATTTTGCAACAGCTGTATAACACCTGTTTCATTTCCGGGAATCTGTATAATATATGCAACTCTGGGCAATTCCAAATCAAGCTGCAGCTCACCTGAACGCAGGTTAATATCCCCTGGCAAAACATTGCCTAACAAAACATTCTTAAGATAGCTTGCTTTATCATATCTGTCAGCACAGTGAAGCTGAAGATTTGAAATACTTATTGCAAGAAGAGAACAATTCTTCTGGTCTTCTGTGTCTGTACCCTTTACATAAACCACAAAATCCATAATGTTTTTGTTGCCTATGGCAACACAGGAATAACCGTTGGTGATAAAAGCTTTGCCGTTTGCGGTAACAGAAGAAATCATAGCAAAAGCCACATCGTCGCCTATTGGTTCGCCCACATATGAAATAAGCACTGATGTGTTATTCACAATTCCCATTGATTTATGGGTAACTGTACGCATCTGGTCTAATACTGGCTGAAAAATTTCACTAAGCATAAAAAACTCCGTTCCGCCTCCCTGCAGGGCAAAAAATTATGTATGTTTCCTATCAGCAGGGCAAATATGATATGTTTACAATAATTATACATATATATCATACTAAATTTTTGACAAATTTGCAATGGTTTTTTGAGAATTTAACCGAAATGTAATCTTTTTTGCACAAAAAATTCATAAAATGTATAAAAAAAGAAATTTTTTAAAAAATATACTTGCATAATTATTCAAAATAATGTATAATTATAAACCATTGGAGGCAAGACAATGAAAACAGAAGAAATCAAACAACTTGATAAACAATATTATATGAATACATTTGGCGAAAGAATTCCCGTGAGCTTTGCCAGTGGAGAGGGTATCAAGCTTTATTCTGACGATGGAGATATTTACACCGATTTTTTGGCAGGTATTGCGGTAAGTGCTGCAGGGCACAATCACAAAACATTGGTTAATGCTATTAAAAGTCAGGCAGAAAAGGTTTTGCATGTGTCAAACTATTATTACATAGAGCAACAGGCAAAATTAGCTGAAAATATCTGCAAAAATTCCGTTGCTGATAAAGTTTTTTTGGCAAATTCAGGCGCCGAGGCAAACGAAGGAGCAATAAAGCTTGCAAAAATTTATCAGTATAAAAAAGGCAACCCTGAAAAATACGAAATAATCACTCTTATAAATTCTTTTCACGGAAGGACTTTGGCAACAGTTGCGGCAACAGGTCAGGAAAAATTCCAAACACCTTTTAAGCCGTTAACGCCTGGGTTTGTCTATGTTCCCATTAACGACATGGAAGCGTTTAAAAAAGCAGTAAATGAAAAAACCTGCGCCGTTATGCTGGAGATGATTCAGGGTGAAAGCGGTGTAAATCCCTTAGATAAAGAATATGTAAAAGAGGTTTATGCTCTTTGCAAGGAAAAGGATATTTTATTTATTTCAGATGAAGTACAAACGGGTATGGGCAGAACAGGTAAAATGTTTGCCTACGAGCATTATGGTATTGAGCCTGATATTTTTACATCGGCAAAGGCTTTGGGCGGCGGAGTTCCTATTGGCGCTGTCTGTGCCAAAGACAAAATAGCCAAAAGCTTTGCCCCAGGCGACCACGGCTCAACATTTGGCGGAAATCCCTTGGCTTGTGCTGCGGCAAATGCGATTTTTGAAATATTTGAAAAAGAAGATTTGGTTAAGAATTCTGAAAAAGTCGGAGCATATTTTAAAGAAAAATTAAAAATTTTAGCAAAAAAATGTGACAAAATCAAAGAAGTCAGAGGAATGGGACTTATGATTGGCGTTGAGCTTTGCGGTGTTGAAGCTCCTCATATAAAGCATCAGCTCTTCGACAATAAATACTTAGTCGGTGCAACCGCCACAACAATAAGACTTCTGCCGCCTTTGATTATTACCGAAAAAGATGTGGACGAGTTTTTGACAGTTTTTGAAAAAGTTTTAGGAGAATGATAAAATGAATAACAAGCACTTATTAACATTACACGATTGGTCAACAGAAGAAATTTTAGAAACTCTTGATTTGGCAGATGAGCTTAAATACAAACAAAAAAACGGCATAGAGCATCACATTTTAAAAGGAAAAACATTAGGTATGATTTTTACAAAATCATCTACCCGCACCCGTGTTTCTTTTGAGGTGGGAATGTATCAGTTAGGCGGTTCTGCGCTGTTTTTAAGTTCAAATGACATACAGCTGGGCAGAGGCGAAACTATTTACGATACGGCAAATGTTTTATCAAGATTTTTAGACGGAATTATGATTAGAACATATAAGCAATCTGATGTGGAGGATTTGGCGAAGTATGGACAAATTCCCATAATTAACGGCCTTACCGATTTGGTGCATCCTTGTCAGATTTTAGCTGATTTTCAAACAATCAGAGAGCATAAAGGGAAACTTTCCGGATTAAAGCTTGCATACATAGGCGACGGCAACAATATGGCGCATTCGCTTCTGTATGGTGGTGCAAAGGTGGGTATGGAAATAGCCATTGCCACACCAAAGCAGTACGAATGCGATCCTGAGGTTGTAAAAAACGCCCTAAAAGACGCAAAAGCAACAAACACCAAGCTAACCTTGACAAATGACCCCATTGAAGCGATTAAAGACGCAGACATAGTTTATGCGGACACCTGGGTAAGTATGGGACAAGAAAGCGAAAAAGCAGAAAAGGTAAAGGTTTTTGCTGATTATCAGATTAACAAAGAGCTTTTCTCTTATGCAAAAAGTGACGCAATTTTCTTACATTGCCTGCCTGCATATCGTGGTTATGAGGTTACAGAGGATGTTATAGACGGACCAAATTCCGTCATTTTTGACGAAGCAGAAAACCGCCTTCACGCCCAAAAGGCAGTAATGGTTAAGCTGATGGCAGACAAATAAGGAGAAGAAAAATGTTTGAAGTAAGACGAGCAAATTTATCAGATGTTGACAGCATTGCCGAAATCACTGCTGACGCATTCAAAAAATATATAAAACTTGCGGGAATAGAGGATACTCCTGCACTTCACGAGACAAAAGAGCAAATCATAAAAGATATAGAAACCAAAATGGTTTATGTTGCATACATAAAAAATCAGGTTGTAGGCAGTGTAAGAATTGAGCTTTTAGACGAAAATACAGCCTACCTTTCCCGCTTTGGCGTCAGTATGAAATACCAGAATTTAGGTATTGGCAAATCTATGATGAATGCTCTTGATATGGATTTGGCAGAGTTAAATGTGAAAGAGATTTTTTTGCACACAGCATCAAAAGCCGCGCCTTTAGTAAGATTTTACTACAATCGCGGGTTTTATGTTGACGAAGTATCAAAGGATAAGGGTTACATCCGTGTTTTAATGAAAAAAGATGTACCCAGGCTTCCTTAAGAGGAATAGTCTTCTATCAGGGACAGCAAGTCACTTTTATTATCCAAAAGTATACCTTCCGTCAAAAGTGCGCGGTCCTCAGGCTTTAGCGACCTAAAGTCAATTTCTAGCACCTTTTCAAAAATCTGAACTCCTTCTTTATTGATGGTGTACAGGTTTACTAAAGTTCCTTCTGCTATTACCAGATAATCGTTGGTGTCTGCCGCGAAGTCTGTTTCTTCAGAGTATGTTCCGGATATGGTAACGGGCAGATTGGGAAAAAACTTTTCCTCTTTTTGAGCAGTATTTTTATCATTTATATCCGCGGCACCCTGGCGAGCAGTTTGCGAGGGTGCTTTTTTTCTTACAAAATTGTACGAGGCACTTGCGCATATATACATAGCAAGTATAACGCCAAAAATCCCCAAAATCCAACGCAAGAGCTTCTCACCTATATTTTTTTCCATAAAATTCACATCCTTTTGGGTTTATTTTCCCAAAATAACGGACTATTATTCAAAAAAATTCACTTTTTTATCACATTTAATAGCAAATTAACGATGATGTAATAATTTTTTAATATGTTTAGGGTAAAATACAATTAGATAATTATGTAATTTGTTTAAATGGGTATTATATCTATAAGAGGTGAAATTATGGCAAAAGATACATATAGCAAAAAAAAGTCCCAGGATGCTTTAGATGCTTCGGAGAGCAAACAGCAAGTAGGAAGAAAAAAAGGCTCTGAAGCTGGCAAAATAAAAAAGACTGGCAATAAGTCAAAAAAGAAGAAAGGCAGAGCGGGTAAAATTATTTTCCGTTGTTTTATTGCCATAGTGATTGTTATTTTACTGTTGGCGTCTGTTATTTTGGGTGCTTTGGTAGGCTTTGTTGATAATAGCATGGACCTTATAGCCAAAGAATACAATCTTGATTTTACATCATTTATTCTTTATGAGGACGATAGCGGCAATATGGTTGAACTTGATAGTGTTCACAGAAATGAAAACCGTATCTGGGTGGACATCGAAGATGTGTGCTATCATCTGCCCAACGCCTTTATAGCTATTGAGGACGAACGCTTCCGTGACCACGGCGGCGTTGATATTAAGCGTACATTGGGTGCATTTTCTCAGTGGGTTATGGGTAGGGATTCCTATGGTGGTTCTACCATAACACAGCAGCTTATTAAGAACATTACAGGTGACAACGACAGGTCTCCCACCAGAAAAGTACAGGAAATTGTCCGAGCTATAAACCTGGAAAGGAAAATGAGCAAAGACGAAATAATAGAAATGTATATGAATACAATTTATTTTGGTGAGGGATGTCACGGTATTCAGGTTGCGGCAAATCATTATTTGAGCAAGAATGTTTCTGAACTTAATTTGGAAGAGTGTGCATCTTTAGCTGCAATAGTAAAAGCCCCAACAACATATAATCCTGTTTCTAATTATGAAAACAACAAAGAGCGTCGAGATGTTATTTTAAATAAAATGGCAGAGCTCAATATGATTACCGAAAGCGAAAGAGACGAAGCAAAATCTAAAGAAACAGAAGTAAAAATCGGCGAAATAACCAACGATGTGAAAAAAGAGGATATTAAGAGTTACTTTGTAGACGCCGTAGTAAAGGATGTTATTCGTGACCTTATGAAAGCAGAAAACCTTACAGAGGGCGAAGCAACGAACAGACTTTATACAGGTGGATTTAAGATTTATTCCACCTATGACCCCAAGGTTCAGGAGGCAATTGATAAGGTTTATAACGACCCAAAAAATTTCCCCAACGGACAGGTTCAGTCGGCTATGATGGTTATGGACCCCTACACAGGTCATGTTAAGGGTATGGCAGGCGGCAGAGGTGAAAAAACCGTTGCTCGTGGTTTAAATCGCGCAACGCAATCTGTAAGGCAACCGGGTTCAGCATTTAAACCTGTTGCAGTTTATGCACCTGCAATAGAATATGGAGTGGTTACCCCTGCTACATTGATAAATGATGCGCCTCTTAAAATAGGTTCTTGGAATCCGAAAAACTCCGGCGGTGGTTATAAAGGCATGATGACTGTAAGAAGTGCCATCGAAAAATCGCAGAATATACCTGCTATTAAGGTGCTTCGCGAGCTTACACCAGAAAGATCCTTCAGTTTTTTGACAAAGAAATTAGGGTTTACAACTTTGGTAGAAAATGAAACGAGAAACGGAGAGCTTGTCACAGACCAGACATTGTCTTCTGCATTAGGCGGTCTTACTGACGGTGTAACAGTTGCAGAAATGACGGCAGCGTATGCACCTTTTGTAAATTCAGGTATGTACAATAAACCCGTAACATATACTAAAGTAATCGATTCCAATGGTATGATAGTGTTGGAAAATAAAGTGCAGAATAAAAGAGCTATGAGTGAAGAAACAGCATTCCTTATGGCAAATATGCTCTCAGGCGTTACAACACGGGGTACAGGTACAGGTGCAAAGATCCCAGATATATTTACAGCAGGGAAAACAGGCACAACAAACTCCAACAAGGACAGATGGTTCGTAGGCTTTACACCTAACTATGTGGCGGGTGTATGGATGGGTTATGATACCCCTAAGGCTATGAGTGGCTCAAACTACTGTACTACAATATTTAAAAAAGTCATGACTGAAATTCATGAGGATGTAAAAGTAAAAACTATAACACAGCCGTCAGGCGTGGTAAGGCGAACAGTATGTCAGGCGACGGGGAAAATAGCTTCGAAAAACTGCTCGTCTACGGTGACAGAATATTTTAAAGAGGGAACGCAAACTATGAAATATTGTTCCTCCCAACACTCGTCTGAGAATTCTGAAACGACAGAGTCAGAAGGGTCAACGACCACTGGAAATCAGGGCGGTAATGTTATAGACGGAAACTCTACCCAGTCGGGCGGAGGAAATATCAAGAATGAAGCGGCAACTCCCGGCAGCGAAGCCACGGAAAGTGATGACGAATCCGCAGAATAAAGTGGGGTGCAGATATGACATATATGGAAAAATGGAAGTATTGGTTAGATTCAACTGTAGTTGATGAGAAAACAAAAGCTGAACTTTTAAAACTTTCTGCAAATTCTCAGGAAATAGAAGAAAGATTCTACAAGGATTTAGAGTTTGGTACTGCAGGACTAAGAGGTGTCTTGGGCGCCGGAACAAACAGAATGAATGTATACACAGTAAGAAAAGCAACCCAAGGACTTGCAAACTACATCTGTGCAAGAGGAGAAGATATAAAATCCCGTGGTGTTGTAATTTCTTATGATTCAAGGCATTTTTCTTATGAATTCGCTTGTGAAAGTGCCTGTGTTTTAGCTGCAAGCGGAATAAAATCTTATGTTTTTGATAAGCTTCATCCCGTTCCCGTTCTGTCGTTTGCGGTAAGATATTTAAATTGCTATAACGGAATTATGATTACCGCCAGCCATAACCCTGCAAGATATAATGGTTACAAGGTTTACGGCTCTGACGGAGCGCAACTTAATATTGCGGATTCTGATGAGGTTTTTAAATATATCAGTAATATGGATATATTCACAGATGTAAAAACAATGGATTTTGAAACGGCAAAAGCACAGGGTTTAATAAACATAGTAGGGCAGGATGTTCGTGAAGCGTATCTTTCAGAAGTTTTAAAATGCCGCAAAAATCCCGATGTTGCAGATGACACAGCCAAAGAAATAAAAATAGTATATACTCCATTTCACGGATCAGGCTTAGTGCCTGTTACAGAAGTGTTGGAGGCAGCAGGCTACAAAAATGTATATGTGGTAGCAGAGCAAGCTGAACCTAATCCTGATTTTATAACGGTTAAGTCTCCGAATCCAGAAGATAAAGAGGGATTTTACCTTGCCATTGAGTTGGGAGACAAGGTTGGAGCAGATGTGATTTTGGGTACCGACCCTGATGCCGACAGATTAGGCGTTTTAGTTAAAAACAGCGACGGCTCTTACGATGTTTTGACAGGCAATCAGACGGGCGTTTTGCTTATAGATTACATCTTATCCTCAACAGATATTAAGGATGGGGATTTTGTAGTAAAGACAATAGTTTCTACAGATTTAGCAAAGAAAATTGCCGAAGCCTACAATGTAAAAATGTATGATGTTTACACAGGCTTTAAGTTTATTGCAGAGCAAATACGCCTACGCGACGGAAAAGAAGGCAGATTTTTGTTTGGATTTGAAGAGAGTTATGGTTCACTGCCCGGAGCTTATGCAAGAGATAAGGATGCCGTAGCGGCGACACTTTTGATTTGTGAGATGGTTGCGATGTTGAAGCGCCGTGGACTTACACTGTCTGACGCCATAAATGAGATTTATAAAAAATACGGATATGTTGTAGACCGCACGGTTTCTTTGACCATGGAAGGAATTGACGGAATGCAAAAAATCAAAGCGATGATGGATAAGATAGAAAATGCTCCGTTCAAGGCGATAGGCGATACAAAAATAAAAGCCTTCAGAAATTATAATAAAAATATAAAAGAAGACTACGAAACAGGCGAAGTCACAGAAATCGGATTTGAGCCATCAAATGTTTTGTATTTTGAGTTGTCAGGAGGCGGATTTTTTGTAATACGCCCGTCGGGCACAGAACCTAAGATTAAGTTTTACTATTCTGTTCCCTGCGACAGCTTAGAAAAAGGAAATGAAAAAATAAACCAACTTGACTCAGAAGTTAAGAAAATATTGCTTTAAAGAAAAAGTCGGCTTATATGGGGCGCCCTATATGAGCCGGCTTCTTCATTTTGTAAAGTTTTGTCTGTTTTAGTAATTTTATAAACTAAAAATGTTAAAAAATATTACTTATAGTTTGACAAAAGCTTAACATTATGGTAAAATTTACACGGTGTAAATTGATTTTTAATAAATAATATAAATACTTGAAAGGAGCAGAATTATGAAATATTCAGCTGAAGTAGAACATATGTGTCCTCTCGCTAAGGGTGCATATCACGGACCTGCGCCTATTCCTCAGGAAGGCAGATGGACACAGGTAAAAGAAATCAAAGAAATCTCAGGTTTAACACACGGTATTGGTTGGTGTGCTCCTCAGCAGGGAACATGTAAACTTACCTTAAATGTTAAAGAAGGTATTATTGAAGAAGCATTGGTAGAAACAGTAGGTTGCTCAGGTATGACACACTCTGCTGCTATGGCTTCTGAAATCTTAGTTGGCAAAACAATTTTAGAAGCTATGAACACAGACTTAGTTTGTGACGCTATCAACACAGCTATGAGAGAATTGTTCTTGCAGATTGTTTACGGTCGTACACAGACAGCTTTCTCAGAAGATGGTCTTCCCATCGGTGCAGGCTTAGAAGACTTGGGTAAAGGTCTTCGCTCACAGGTTGGTACTACATACGCAACAAAAGATAAAGGCCCCAGATATTTAGAGTTAGCAGAAGGTTATATCACAAAGATTGCAGTAGATGACAACAACGAAATCATAGGCTATAAATTCGTACACTTAGGTCGTATGATGGAAATGATTGCTAAAGGTATGGACGCTAACGAAGCTTTGGCAAAAGCAAGCGGACAGTACGGCAGAGTTGACGACGCGGCAAAATTATTAGACCCGCGTCACGAATAATTAAGGAGGTGTAAGAATTATGGCATTATTTGAAAGTTATGAAAGAAGAATCGACCAGATAAATGCAGAGTTAGCGCGCCACGGCATTTCATCTATCGAAGAAGCAAAGAAAATCTGCGACGATAAAGGTATCGATGTATACAATTTAGTTAAATCAATTCAGCCTATCTGCTTTGAAAATGCTTGCTGGGCATACATTGTAGGCGCTGCTATCGCTATCAAAGACGGATGTACAAAAGCGGCTGACGCTGCAGAAAAAATCGGTCTTGGCTTACAGTCATTCTGTATCCCCGGTTCTGTTGCTGACGACAGAAAAGTAGGTATCGGACACGGTAATTTAGGTGCTATGCTATTAAGAGAAGAAACAAAGTGCTTTGCATTCTTAGCAGGTCACGAATCATTTGCAGCGGCAGAAGGTGCTATCGGTCTTGCACGCAGTGCAAACAAAGCAAGAAAAGAAGATTTAAGAGTTATCTTAAACGGCTTAGGTAAAGATGCGGCTCAGATTATTTCTCGTATCAACGGCTTTACATATGTTCAGACGCAGTTTGACTATCACACAGGCGAAGTTAAGGTTATTAAAGAAACAGCATATTCTAACGGCGAGCGTGCAAAGGTTCGCTGCTATGGTTCTGACGATGTTCGTGAAGGTGTTGCAATTATGCACTTAGAGGGCGTTGATGTATCTATCACAGGTAACTCTACTAACCCCACACGCTTCCAGCATCCCGTTGCAGGAACATACAAGAAAGAATGTATCGAGCAGGGTAAAAAATACTTCTCAGTTGCATCAGGTGGCGGTACAGGTCGTACATTGCATCCCGATAACATGGCAGCCGGCCCCGCTTCATACGGTATGACAGACACAATGGGCAGAATGCACAGTGACGCTCAATTTGCTGGTTCATCTTCAGTTCCCGCCCATGTTGAAATGATGGGACTTATCGGCGCAGGTAACAACCCCATGGTTGGTATGACTGTTGCTGTTGCAGTTGCTATTGAAGAGGCAATGAAATAAGCCAACATATAAAGTTTTTAAAGACTTATGTAGGGCAAGTGCGCTCATAAATTTTATAAAAATTATGACACATCATTATTGGAAACTCCAGATGATGTGTCTTTTTTATGCTTTATTTTTATTTTCAACAGTTTGAACTGTCACTGAAAAACCTTTGTAGTTTTTAATGGAAGCGGCATTTTCGAAATCTGTATTGAAAGTCTGCAAAAAAAATGCTATAATAAATACAAGCATTTAATTACGGAGGAAAAACAATGAAATATATAAAACTAAATGGTATGAATTTATCACAGATAGTTTTAGGTACTGAAGGGTACGGCGAAAGAATAGATGCAAAAACATCCTTTGAGCTTATGGATTGTTACCTTGAAAATGGAGGTAATATTATAGACACTGCGAGGCTTTATTGTGAGGGAAAAAGCGAGGAGGTAGTGGGTAATTATATCAAAGGAAAACGCGACAGCGTATACATTTCCACCAAATGTGCACACCCTGTATCGTTAAAAGATTTATCCCACAGCAGGTTGAGTAGGGAGGATATCGAGTCAGATGTTCATAAAAGTTTGAAAGCGTTAAACACAGATTATATCGATATTTTGTGGCTTCACAGAGATGATAAAACACTACCTGTCGGTCCTATAATTGACACGCTGAATTCGTTGATAAAAAGCGGTAAAGTAAGGCACATAGGTGCGTCAAACTGGTCTTTTGACAGAATAAAAGAGGCTAACAGCTACGCACAATCTACAGGTCAGGTGGGATTTTGCGCAAGTCAGGCTTTATATAATCTTGCCACTCGCTCAAATGTGTGGGATTTAAAGCTTGCATACATAGACCAGGAAAAAGAAAAATACGACAGAGGCAATCTTCCTGTGTTTGCATTTTCCTCGCAGGCAAAGGGATTTTTTGAAAAATACGCCTCAGGAAATTTGTCGGGAAAAGCCAAGGAAAGATATCTGAACGAGGAATCCTTAAAGACCTTTGAAAGAGTTAAACAGCGGGCGCAGCAAGACAATATAACTATTTCTTCGGCGGCTCTTGTGATACTTGCGGAGCAGAGTAATTTTAATGTATTTCCCATTATAGGTCCGTCAAGGCTTTCGCAGCTTAAAGATACTTTGAATATAAAATAACAAAATTAAATCAGAGAGGCTATAAAACAGAATGAAATTTGTATTACAGAGAGTTTTGGATGCAAGCGTGTCGGTAGACGGAAAAATAGTGGGAAAGATAGGAAAAGGGTATCTTTTGCTTGTTGGTGTAACCAATACCGATACAGAAGAAATTGCTGACAAAATGATAGAAAAGGTTTCAAGACTACGAATATTTGAGGATGAAAACGGAAAAACAAATTTGAGCATAGACCAGGTAGGCGGAGAAATTCTGGTGATTTCTCAGTTTACTTTATGTGCTGATTGTAAGAAAGGAAATCGGCCAAGCTTCATAAATGCAGGCTCGCCTCAAATGGCAGAAAGCATATATCAGCATATTTTAAGTCGTTGCAGGAATTTTTTTAAAAATACAGAGAGCGGCATATTTGGTGCAGATATGAAGGTGTCCTTAACTAACGACGGACCTTTCACATTGGTGTTGAACAGCGACGAAATTGTAAAATGATATTGATAATCTTAAAGATGAAAGGGCATTGTTTGATATAACCAAAGAAACAATTGCATAAAAGAAAGAAGCGTTATTTATTAGAGCCGAACATAAATAGAAAGGTGTTATAAAGGATGAGTTATTTTTCAAATTTTGTACGAGGTTTTAATGAGGAAAAATGGTGGCGCTTGTATACTAAGAGCAAAACTAACAATTCCTTACTTGGTTTGTTATATACAGTTAAGTATATGAGAATGGCAAGTAAAAACGGAGGATATATAGGAAGAGAGACCGTATTCCATGGGAAGCCGCATTTTCCACATGGTCTTCATGGTGTACACATATCAAGATATGCGGAAATTGGTAAAGATGCTACTATTTTTCAAGGTGTTACAATAGGCCAAACAGGAAAAGGTGCTCCTAAAATTGAAGATGGCGTGCTTATCGGGGCAAATGCCACAGTATTAGGACCAATACAAATAGGGGAATATGCAAAAGTCGGTGGCGGAGCAGTTGTTACGGAAAATATCCCGCCCAATGCGACTGTTGTTTCTCAGAGAGCGAGAATAATTTTGAAAAATAGATAATTTCTATTTCACCTATATGAAAACTATGGTGTTGATACTGCCTTTTTTATAAAACTGGTCGAAGAAACAGGTAAATTTACAGAGACTCTTAACAAATGAGATAGACAAAAGTATCTCGACAAAATATCATCACGAAAGAAACTTAACCAGTTTATTTTAGAACGATAAACTCCAATTTGTTGAACTAAATATCTTGATAGGAGCAAGGTTGAGATACACCTTGCTCCTTTTCATTTCCTATTGTGTATTCATAAAAAATGAATAAAAAAGTCAATTATACATACCAATACTCATCTCGTACAGAGACTTATTTCATATAATCTTTTGGATTTACGGTTTTTCCGTCTTTTTTTAATTCAAAATGTAAATGAGGTTCGTCTGCTGCCTCTATTGGTGCACTATTTCCTACTGTACCGATGACCGCTCCTTCTTTGATTTTTTCATTTTCCGTTGTATTTATATTATCCAGATTATACAAGGTAGAAATAAACCCATTCCCGTGGTCTATGGTAACTGTATTACCTGTTACCTTGTTGTACTGTGCAAATGTGACAACACCTTCTGCAGGGGCAAAAACATCCGTACCCTTAGGGGCTTTTATATCTATACCGCTGTGGACACGCCATTCACCCGTTGTCTTGGATTTTTGTGGCTTTGAGCCTGAGTAGTCATTTGTAATTTCGCCTTTTACAGGCATTAAAAATCGGATATTATTACTATTAAACACCTGCGTTTCTTCAGGCTGGGGTATTTCTTGAGGTTTTGGAAGTGTTGCTTCTTCTTTTTTGTCTTGTTTTGTTTCAGGGGCTACGGGGACCTCGATTTCTATAGGATCTGATACCTGAGCTATTTCCTCTGGGGTGACCTCGGTTATGTCTACTTCAGGCATTTGCGGTATCTTTTCGTCGGGTTTCAGAAAAAATGAAAAAACTCCTGCACACAGTACTGCACTCAACACTGCTGAAATGATAAGCAGGCGGTTTGTGGGTTTTTTAACACCTTTTGTTTTCACATACGCTTTTTTCATAAAATCATTCCTTTCGGCAGTATTATGTGTAATTTTTTCTAATAATATACATAAGTTAAACTGAGGTGAAATATATGGAAGACGACTGTATAAAAAAGTCCTACACATACGAAAGATACATAGAAAATCTTGATGAAATTTTAAAAAAATACAGCTTTTTAAAAAATGAGACAATAGGGTATTCTGTTTTAAAAAAACCAATATACGCTATAAATTTTGGCACAGGAGAAGAAAAAATCATTATAACAGCTGCTCATCACGGGTGCGAATGGATAACCTCTATGTTGGTTTGTAAGCTTATTTCTTATCTGAGCGAGGGGTATCTTCTGGGTGATGATTCTTTTTGGCAGAGTAAGAGCTTTTACTTTGTTCCTATGGTAAATCCTGACGGCGTGAATCTTTCTGTCAATGGAATAACAGACGATTTGCCTAAGTTTATCAAAAACAGGCTTCAAAAAATCACAGACAATTTTATAAATAATTGGCAGGCAAATATAAGAGGAATAGACTTAAATCATAACTATGATGCTTCTTTTTCCAAGGGAAAGGAGATACAGATCAAAGAAGGAATAATTGCTCCATCTCCTACTAAATATTCAGGAGAATATCCCGAAAGTGAACCCGAAACTAAGGCGATAGTAAGTTTTACAAGAAAAATATCTCCCCACTGCGTAATAGCATATCATTCACAAGGGGAGGAGATTTTTTATAAATATCAGGGGAAATGTGCAAAAAACGCAGAAGAAATAGCGCAAAGATTGGCAAAAGCATCAGGCTACAAGCTGATTTTGGCCGAGGGACTTACTGATTGTACAGGGTATAAAGACTGGGTGATAGAGGAGTTTGGCATACCTGCATTTACCATAGAAGTAGGAAAAGGTAAAAATCCTTTGCCGTTGTCACAATTTGACAAGATTTTAGAGGATAATATAAGGTTGATTTCAGCACTTAAACAAATCAGAATGTGAAAATCCGCAGGTTCAACTAAAATGCAGAAGGTGTTTAAAAATACTTTTAAACACCTTCTGCATTTTTATTTATCGATTTTTGTTTTTTTGAAAAACAAAATGTATATCACCAAAGATATAACGGATGATAAAACGATTGATGCCAGAACATCACTTGGAAAATGCACATAAAGATAAAGTCTGGAAAAAGCAATCATAACTGCTAAAGGAATAGCAAAATATCCGAATTTTTTGTTAATCATAGTTAAAATACTTGCCGCGGTAAAAGATGACAGTGTATGTCCCGAAGGAAAGGAATAATCAGCAGGCGCGGCAATCAGAAGCTCTATATTTTCAATCAGCTCAAAAGGTCGCGTCCGCGCAATCAAGGGCTTTAATGTGATATTTCCTATAAGCAGGCACATTAGCAATCCTACTGTCATAGCTATACCGCCTTTGCGATATTTAGGAATCGACAGAAGAATAATTGTTGCCGCTATCCAGATTGCACCGCCATCTCCCAATGCTGTAATTTTGGGCATCAAAAAATCCAGAAAAGGATTAGCCATATTTTCTTTTATAAAATCTAAAATCAAAAAATCCAATTCAGTCATAATTAAAAAACAATAGCAAATGCTCCGTAGGTAACGAATGATACGATTACCGCAGCAATGATAACACCTAAGAATATAGCAGGTAATGCGGTTTTCATTCGAAGCTCCATCATAGCCGCAACCAAAGCTCCTGTCCAGGCACCTGTGCCGGGCAAAGGTATTGCAACCAAAATCAAAAGTCCCCAAAAGCCATACTTTGTAACCTTATCCTGATGCTTTGCAGCCTTTGCTTCCATTTTATCAACAATAGCAGCAAACTTTTTATTGACTTTTCGCATCCAGGCAAATATTTTTCTGATAAATAACATGATAAACGGTACAGGGAGCATATTGCCAACAACAGACAAAAGTATAGCCAACCACAAATCGAGTCCGTAGCCTACTCCTATAGGAATAGCACCGCGCAGCTCAACAACAGGAACCATAGCCATAAGAAATGTCAATACCATTTTCCCTGGGAAGCTGTTTTGCAAAAAGTCCATATCATTCTCCTTTGTATAAATATTATTATGTGACAGACTATATTATTTCACATTTAAGTGATAATAAATGCTTTAACATTAAAAATATCCCTACATAAAGTTATAGCAGAAAAAAATTTTTTGTCAATACTTTTTAGTAAAAAACAGCTGTTTCCAAGCTTAATTTTCAACCGTGCACAGTATTTGGTTGTGACTACTTTGCTGTGACTGTTTTTTATAATATTTTATAAAAGTCTTGTAAAAGTGATTCATTTATTATAAAATATAGTGTGATAATTAAAGGGGGGGAGTAAATATGATAGCAGTGAGCGTGGAAAAGATGCGCGAATTGGAGAATCACGCCATAGAAAAACTTAATGTACCCTCAATTTTACTTATGGAAAACTCCGCTTATGGCTTTGTTTCGGCTCTGAAAGCGGAAATAGTCGACCTTTGCAAAAAAACTGTTTTAGTGGTTTGTGGCAAAGGTAATAATGCAGGCGACGGCTATGCAATAGCAAGAATACTGCATTTTTTGGGCTGTAAGGTGTATATACATTCTGTTTTTGACACATCTTCTTTGAGCAAAGATGCAAAAACAAACTGTGATATTGCAAAAAAAGCAGGCATAGAATTTACTGAGGAATTTCCCTTGTGTGATATAATAGTAGATGCAGTTTTCGGCACTGGCTTTCACGGGGATGTGCCTGCTGGTGTAGAGCAGGTATTTGAGCTGATGAACAAAAGCAAAGCATACATTGCATCTGTTGATATTCCCAGCGGGTTGTCTGCTGATAATGGTCAGGGGACAAAATATGTAAAATCTGATCTTTGTGTGACCTTTGGCTATGCAAAATACGGACATTTTATATTTCCGGGAAGAAGTGCATACAAGAAATTGACTGTGGTGCCAATATCAGTGGGAAAGTGTGATGATTGCTATGTTATCACCGATAAAACATTTAAAAAAATTCCAAAAAGAAATCAAAACTCACATAAGGGTATCTATGGTAAGGCGCTGGCGTATGTTGGTTCATTTGGAATGGCAGGTGCTGCGATATTATCAGGAAGTGCCATTTTAAAAAGCGGCACAGGTATGGCAACAGTAGCAGTTAAGGATACGATTATCTCGTCGCTGGCACATCATTTTCCATCAGTTATGACATATCCTGTTCCTGATGTTGCAGGAGACGATTGTGCAAGGCTGATACTTGAAAAATCAAAAACTATGGATGCACTTTTAATAGGCTGTGGATTAGGCATGAGTGATGATGCCAAAACCGCAGTGATTAACATTGTAAAAGAATCAAAAATTCCTATGGTTATAGATGCTGATGGTTTAAATATTTTATCAGAAAATATTGAAGTATTAAAGGATAAAAAGGCAGAGGTTATTTTGACGCCGCATATTGCAGAGTTTTCAAGGCTTTCAGGACGGAGTGTTTCTGAAATAAAGAAAAATCCGATAGAAGCAGCAAAAGCCTTTGCTCGTGCTTATGATGTAACCGTTATTTTAAAAGATGCGGTAACTGTTATTGCAGATAACTCAGGAAATACTGCTGTTTGCCCCGTCGTAAACTCGGGAATGGCAACTGCAGGGAGTGGAGATGTACTGGCAGGAATAGCGACAGGGTTACTGTCGCAAGGTATGACGCCAATAGACAGTGCGGTGCTGGCTGTTTATATTCATTCTGCCGCAGGAAAAATAGCCGCAGACGAATTCGGCGAGCACAGTATGACATCAAATGATATATTAAACAGCATATCTAAGGCTTTTATGCAAGGAAAGAGCATAACGCCTGACATAAAGGAGTTGTAAAAAGAATGTGTAAGAAAATATCAGTTATTTTTCTTGCACTAATGATTAGCCTGTCTTTAGGAGGTTGCAAAAGACCTTTTTCGGACAGAGATATGGACATTTACAAAAAAATTCACGAAAACTACAACAAGATGGAAAGTTATTCTGCAGATGTGGATATTACGGTTTTTTCAAATAAAACCGAAAACAGATATTTTGTAGGACAGAAGTATCAGTCGCCTGATAAGTATTATACACGGGTTACAGATGAAGATGGAACATTTAGCGTTACCACAGTAACAAACAGTGGTAAAACAAAAACAATGGCCGACGGCTCTGACTATACACTTGTTGTTCCCAGTCAGGAGTATCTGAGTCTTTTATTCGTGAATAACTTTTTTCGGGCATATTATTCCTCAGAAGAAACATCTTTAACAGTTGACAGCAATGCTTTTGCAAGCGATAAAACACTTCTTACGGTCAATGTAGAAGAAAATGAGCAATGTATAAGCAAAGCCGTATTATCAGTGGATAATAAAACCCTTATGCCTCATTATTTGGTTGCCTATGATGTTGATGGGCGGGAGCTTTTTTCTGCAAGATATGAAAATTTTAAATTCAATGACAAAATAGACAAAACGATTTTTGATATAAAATAATTCTACGAAGGATGAAAGTATGGAAAACTACAATACTCGTGCATGGGCAGAGATTGATCTGGATGCTATTGCACATAATGTTAAAAGCATAAAAGATTTAGTTGGAAACAACACAAAAGTTTTATGCGTAGTAAAGGCAAATGCATATGGACATGGTTTTTTTGAAATTGCAAAAACAATGATGGAAAACGGAGGAGACGCTTTAGGTGTTGCCACCTTTGAAGAGGGCAGACAGTTGAGGTTGTCAGGTTTTTCAGAGCCTATATTGGTGTTGGGCAGCGTGAGCACATCATTGGCGGCAGATATGATAAAATATGATATATCTGCCACTATAAGCGACAGCGGTCTTGCCCGTGCGATGTCAAAAGCGGCAATTATGCAGAATAAGCTTGCAAAATTCCACATAAAAATAGATACGGGAATGTCTCGGTTGGGATTCTCAGTAAACGAAAAAAGCATAGAAGAAATTGTTGAAATATGCAAAAAACCCAATGTTTGTACAGAGGGGATTTTTTCCCATTTTTCCTGTGCTGACGACGAAGACCGCACTATGACCGACCAGCAGTTTGAAAAGTTTATGTATGTGGTGAATGCATTAGAGAGAAGAGGAATAAAATTCATTTACAAACATATATGTAACAGTGGAGGAATTGTAAAGTATCCTGAATGCCATCTCGATATGGTGCGTCCAGGCATTATAATGTACGGTGCATACCCCGATTCAGATATGGAGAAGGTACTGGATTTGATTCCCGCTATGACTGTTAAGGCCCGTATAACCAGAATCGACGAAAAAGAACCAGGCACACCTGTAGGATATGGAGCTACATATAAAACAAGCAAAACGACCAGGCTTGCTACAGTGTCCATAGGATATGCTGACGGGTATTTGCGGTGCTTTTCGGGGAATGCTGTTATGAGTGTAAATGGAAAATTAGTTCCTGTTGTGGGAAAAATTTGTATGGACCAATGTATGATAGATGTTTCCTCTGTCAATAATATAAATGTCGGCGACGAAGTTATTGTATTTGGAAACGGAGGAGATAACAGCGCAACATTAGAAGAACTTGCGAAAAATGCAGGCACAGTTCCTCACGAAATTCTATCTTTAACAGGAAACAGAATCCCCCGAGTATTTATAAAGAACGGCAACATCATAGATGTACTTACCCAACTGTAATTACTAATATTTGTTCGTTGACTGCTTTAACGAACTGATGTATAATTATATTGAGGCGAAAGCCTACGACACCTTAACCTGCGCAAGGGAAACAAGAACACCCATAGCGAAAGTTAAAGAATGGGGGCACGACGAGATGTCACAGCTAAAAAAAGTTCTGATAACTGTTCCCGATTCGTTGCTTGAAGCGGTTGATTCGGCGGCAAAGGTAGAGAATGTAAATCGTAGCGAGTTTGTGCGAGAAGCAATGAGGCTGTACCTGAGTGAAAAGAAAAAACACGCAAGAAAAGAACAGTTAAAAAAGGGTTATCAGGAAATGGCAGAGCTTAACTTAAGCCTTGCCGAAAAGTATTTCAGTGCAGAGGAGGAAGCTTTCTCTGTATTGGAGGCAAAACTTGCGGAGTGTGAATAAGTGTGGTTGTAAAAAGAGGAGATATTTTTTACGCTGATTTAAGCCCTGTAATAGGCTCCGAGCAAGGCGGCACACGACCCGTTCTGGTTGTGCAAAATGACATAGGAAACAAGTTTTCTCCAACTGTGATTGTTGCCGCTATAACAACCCAGATAAACAAGGCAAAAATGCCTACTCATATAGAAATAAGCGCCAGCGAATTCGGTCTTTGTAAAGACTCGGTTGTATTATTGGAGCAAATCC
>JAZNUA010000108.1:0-8369 GCA_045592045.1 Congzhengia sp.
TGTTTTTCACAGATGAGGAGAAATGCAAATTTAAAAAGCTTTTAATCCTATAAAAGAAAAAATAAAAAACTATTGCAAATTGTCAAATAATATGATAATATGTAGACACACAATATAGGAGGGAATTGATTATGGGACAAAAGACAGTTTTAATCACAAATGAAATGGTAAAAAAGTATGTTTCTATAGAGGATGTTATTGAATCTGTAGAAAATACTTGGAGATGGCATGGAGAGGACAAGGTAATAATGCCTCCAAAAATAACTACAGATATGAGCAAAGCCGGCGTTAACGGATGGTTTAATTCGATGCCGTCATATATTGCTCCTCTTGATTCAGCAGGAATCAAGGTCGTTGGCGGATATGCAGACAACCCGAAAAAAGGACTTCCGTTTATCCGTTCTAACATTCTTCTTACAAATCCTCATGACGGTGCATTAAAGGCACTTGTTTGCGGAGACTGGATTTCAGATGCAAGAACAGGTGCGCAGCCTGCTATTGCAATAAAATATCTTGCTGCAAAAAGCGATATTATTACTGTAATTGGTGCAGGTCGTCAGGCTTTTTATGCTATAACCTGCATAAGCAAAATACATAAAATTAAAGAATTGCGTATATGCGATATTTCCAAGGAAGCAAGAGAAAAGTTTGCAAGCTATTTTCCTGATGCTGATTTTAAAATCGTTCCTTATGCAAGTAATGAAGAGGCATGTAGGGAATCAGATGTAATTATTACGCTGACCACTGCTAATGCAGTTTTGGTTGAAGAACCCTGGTGTAAGCCCGGCTCACTTGTATTAACTATGGGTTCCTTCCAGGAAGTAAGTGACGATATTGCACGAAAGTTCGATAAACTGTACCTTGACCATATTGCACAGGGTTTACACAGAGGACAGTTCCTTCCTATGGCACATCGCGGCGAAATCAGCGAGGAGGACTTTGCGGCAGAACTTACCGAAATTGCAGCAGGAAAGAAGTCCGGCAGGGAAAATGATAGTGAGCGTATTATGTGCGAACTTGTAGGTATGGGCAGCCCTGACCTTTGTATTGCTACAATGGCATATAATAGAATAATTGAATCGAACGAAGACCTTATGGAAATAGATATGATAGGTTAACGCCGTACGAATTTTGCAGTCTGCAGATATTAAATTTCTGCAGACTGTTTTATATTAAATTCTGTTATGTACCTCATTACTATGTGAAAAATACAAATCAAAGTTAAAGGAGAAATATTATGAGAAAAAAACTTCAGGATAAAATGTTTGAGACAAGTTATCTTATTGAACTTATTATAGCACTTTTTGTGAGTATTGCGGTAGTAGTTTTGACTGTGTGGACAGTGATAGATATGTTCAATCTTTCATTTTTAAAAGATGGCATTGATTCGCTTGTAGTGATTTTAGACAAGGCGATTACACTTGCTATTGGTGCCGAGCTTATAAAAATGCTGTGCAAGCACACACCCGAAACAATTATCGAGGTTTTAGCATTTGCTCTTGCTCGTCAGCTGATAGTTGGACATAGCGAGCCTTTGAAAAATCTGATTACAGTTATCGCTATTGCTATACTTTTTGCAGTAAGAAGATTTTTGTTGAATCGTCATGATATGGTAGAAACTCCCGATGGTCTTGTAGAGATTGCTGACGAAGAGAAAATCCAATAATTTTTTTCTCCGACTTGACACGAACTATTTTTCAAAACAAGTTGCATCTAAACCTTATGCCTTGTAATATTGTGTCTAATATTATATAAATAAGAGATAATATGCAACATTTTTGGCGCTTATACTTTTGGCTTTTTTATTGATTTCATATCCTGGTACTACTTTCCAGGCAAAATATATTGAAAACCTCAAGGGAAATTCCCTTGAGGTTTTTGTTTATAAATAATGTATTTAAATTTTAAATTCTTGAATACAATTCATTCAGACGGCGAAATTTTGCTCTGTCAATGCTGTTCAGTTGTTCTTTGGTAATTCGGTATTTCCAGTTTCCTTCGGCTTTTCCGGGGGTGTTTAACCGTGTGTCTGCCCCATATCCGAGCAAATCCTGAATAGGTATCATCACCAGTCCTGCATGGGAGGCAAGCATTGTGCGTATAATTGCATCACAGCCGTTTTGCCAGTTTTCTTCCTTATGACCGCAATACATGAGCATATTTTTTCTCGTTCGGTCATCAAGTTCCCATAAATATCCAAGCAAGGTGTTGTTGTCATGGGTTCCGGTGTAAGCGACACAGTGATTTGGGTAGTTATGCGGCAGATGCGGGGAGTTTCTGTCTCCCATAAACGCAAACTGAAAAACTCTTATGCCGGGGAATCCGCTCAGTTTAAGGAGCTTTACCACATCTTCCGTAATTATGCCTAAATCTTCTGCAATCATCATTGTGCCGGGCGAAGCGTCTTTAATTGCATCAACCAGTTTCATACCGGGCCCTTTGGTCATAATGCCTTTCTTTGCTGTTTTTGCTCCTGACGGGACTTCCCAGAATGAGTCGATGGCTCTGAAATGGTCAATTCGAATGCCGTCAAACATTGTCCCCATATTGAATATTCTGTCTTTCCACCATTTAAAACCTTGTTTTTCCATGGCGTCCCAGTCATATATGGGATTTCCCCAAAGTTGCCCGTCTTTTGAAAAATAATCAGGCGGAACGCCTGCTACAGTTACGGGTAAATTGTCTTCTCCCAGCTTAAAAAGGTGTTTGTTTGCCCAGACATCACTGCTGTCAAGATCTACATAAATTGGCATATCACCAATTATCTGTATTCCCTTTTTGTTTGCATAATGTTTAAATTCACTCCATTGTGTAAAAAATTCATATTGGATAAACTTCCACAGGAACAGGTCTTTGTCGTTATAATTTTCATTTTCCCATTCATACCATGGTTTTTCAGCGTTTGAGTGTTTAATTGCCATAAATTTGCAGAAGTTATCAATATAGGGATTTTTTGAAACAAAGTCCCCAATCGCTGTCTTGTTGGTTATTCTGCTTGCTGCAATTTTTAAAATATTCAGTCTTTCGTTATATAATCGCTCGTATTCGCATACATAAGGAGTATGTTGTTTTTGAAGAAGAAGTTCATCTGTTGTTAACAATTCTTTCTGTTTCAGAACTTCCAGACTCACAAAATATGGGTTTCCTGCAAAGGATGATGCAGACTTGTAAGGAGAATTGCAGTTGTCCGACGGGCCAAATGGTAACACTTGCCAATAAGAAAAGCCACAATCAGCTAAAAAATCAATAAAAATTTTTCCTTGTGGTCCAAAATCGCCAATGGAATAGTCGCTGAACAAGGAGGATATATGCATTAAAACTCCGCTTTTTCTTTCCAAAATAATTACCTCCATTTTAGTTAAAACTATTTTGAAACAATTATATCATATTGCTTGTGGATTTTCTAACTGTAATATTTGTATAAAACAGTATATTTTTACAGATATGGAAACATTACGGAAAAGAGGCAATCATATATCATTCTAACAAGAAAAAATATTGTAAGGAGCGAAATCTTTATGACAAAAAAAGAATATAAGGATCTTCACACTCTTCTGGAGGAATTTGCAAGCGGCACAAGCTCCCATGCTTATGAATTTATGGGATGCCACAAAACGAAGGGCGGATATATTTTCAGAGTGTGGGCCCCAAATGCAAAATGTGTATCTGTGGTAGGAAAATTTAATAATTGGGATATATCAGCCTGCCCCATGCACAGCATCGGTTACGGTGTATGGGAAGTCAAGGTCAACGGAGCACAGGTTTATGATGAATACAAATACTATATCATAAAACAAGATGGTGGAGCGGTCTATAAAAGTGATCCTTATGCGTTTCATGCATGCACACGCCCTGAAAATGCATCAAAAATCTATGATTTAGACGGATTTCGATGGACTGACGCAGAATATTGCAAAAAACGCGCAAAAAAAGATTTTACAAAAGAGCCTATGAATATTTATGAGGTACATCTTGGTTCGTGGCTTCAGTATGAAGACGGTAATTTTTTGTCGTATACCGATATGGCAGACAAACTTGTCAAATATGTGAAGAGTATGCATTACACCCATGTAGAACTTCTGCCCGTCAGTGAATATCCCTATGACCCATCTTGGGGATATCAGGTAACAGGATATTATGCACCCACATCGCGATACGGAACGCCAAAGGATTTTATGAAGCTGGTCGATACCTTTCATGCTTTTGGCATTGGTGTAATTCTGGACTGGGTGGGAGCGCATTTTCCAAAAGACGAAAATGGCTTATTTGAATTTGACGGGAGTTGCCTTTATGAACCAAGTGACCCGCTCAAGAATGAACATCCTGATTGGAAGACTCGAACTTTCGATTATTCAAGATATGAAGTAAAGTCGTTTTTAATTTCAAATGTGGTATACTGGCTGGAAAAATATCATATTGACGGCATTCGCGTAGATGCCGTTGCATCAATGCTTTATTTAGACTACGGCAGATGTGGCGGTCAGTGGCGTCCTAATAAATATGGCGGCAATATAAACCTTGATGCTGTTGATTTTCTCCGTGACATGAACAGTGCAGCCTTTCGATATAATCCTTCTGTAATTATGGTGGCAGAAGAATCTACTGCGTTTCCAATGGTGACAAAACCCGGTTATGACGGCGGTCTTGGGTTTAATTTCAAATGGAATATGGGATGGATGAACGATGTGCTTGGTTATATGTCAACAGACCCGATTTTCAGGAAGGGCAGACAAAATAACCTAACATTTTCGCTTACTTATGCATTTTCAGAAAATTATATCTTGCCCATATCCCATGACGAAGTGGTTCACGGAAAGACATCGATGATTGGAAAAATGCCTGGAACTTATGAGGAGAAATTTAATAATCTTCGTGCTTTTTATGGCTATATGATGGCGCATCCCGGGAAAAAACTGAACTTTATGGGCAATGAGTTTGCACAGTTTGTTGAATGGAATTACAAAAAACCTCTTGAATGGTTTATGCTTGCGTATGACAAGCATGGAAAAATGAAAAAATATATGCGGGATCTGAATGATTTTTATGTAAAAAACTCATCTTTTTGGGAAAATGACACAAATTGGGACGGTTTTCAGTGGATTGCTCATGATGACCACGACCAAAGCGTTATTTCCTTTATTCGCAGGGACAGCAAAGGGAAAGAAATAGTTGTGATATGCAATTTTTGTCCGGTTATGAGGAAAAACTATCGTATCGGTGCGCCCGAAGGAGAGTATCATGCGGTGCTTTCAAGTGATAGTGCAAAATACGGAGGTACGGGAGTTCGCCTTCTAAGATGCAAAACTAAAAATATTCCCATGCATGGATTTGAGCAATCCATCTGTGTAACACTTCCGCCGCTTTCTACTGTGTATTACAAGAAAGCAGGAAACAAATAACAGGAAACAAATAATATGAAAATATATTACAACATGTACTAAAAAGGGGGACATCTTTATGTTGAATAGAAGGAAGAAATGTATTGCAATGCTGCTGGCAGGTGGACAGGGCAGCAGACTTTTGGTGTTGACAGACAGAACAGCGAAACCTGCGGTGCCATTTGGAGGAAAATATCGCATTATAGATTTTCCGCTTTCTAATTGCATCAATTCGGAAATAGACACAGTTGGTATTCTGACGCAGTATCAACCTCTGGAGTTAAACAATTATATTGGTAACGGTCAGCCTTGGGGACTGAACAGAAATTTTGGTGGTGTGCATATACTGCCCCCGTATGCACAATCGAAAAAGATGGAGTGGTACAAGGGAACAGCAAACGCCGTCTATCAGAATCTTCATTTTATTAAGAAGTATAACCCTGAGCATATCATCATTTTGTCGGGTGACCACATATACAAAATGGACTACTCAAAGTTACTTAAATATCACATTGAAAATTCTGCAGAGTGCACTATTGCTGTTCGTTCCGTTCCTATAGAAGAAGCTAGCCGGTTCGGTATTATGAATACAAATCCCGACGGTTCCATCTATGAGTTTGAAGAAAAACCCAAAAAACCAAAGAATAATCTGGCATCTATGGGTGTATATATTTTCAAAAGCGATGTTCTTTGTCAATACTTAATCGCAGATGAGGCAGACAAATCCTCCAGCAACGATTTTGGAAAAAATATTATTCCGGCTCTTTTGCGTGACGAAAGACGATTGTTTTCATATAAGTTCGATGGCTACTGGAAGGATGTTGGTACAATCCATAGTTTGTGGGAAGCAAATATGGACCTTTTAGACGGCGCATTTGACATTCGCGACGAGGTGTTTAAAACCTATGCACGAAACTATGCACAACCACCAACTTTTGTTGCGGTAAACAGCGAAATTAAGAATTCTTTTATTGCTGAGGGGTGTTCGGTTAAGGGAAAAATCAATCACTCTGTTGTATCTACCGGATGCACCATCGAAGAGGATGTTGAAATACATGACAGTGTGATTATGCCTGAAGCCGTGATTAAGAAGGGCGCGGTGATTAAGCATGCAATTATAGGCGAGGGCGCAGTGATTCATGAAAATGCAAGAGTTGGGGATCATCCTGTCTTCTACCGCAAAGAAGAATGGGGCATAAGTGTCGTAGGAAAAGGCGGGCAAGTTGCAAAAAACACAACAATAAAGCCTAATCAGGTCGTATAAGAGGAGAGGTGTGACTATGAAAAGATTGTCAGGGATTATTTTTTCAAATATTTATGATGATGCATTGGGAGATCTTACAGCAAAACGAACGGTAGCGTCTTTGCCCTTTGGCGGAAGATACAGACAGATTGATTATGTTTTATCAAATATGGTGAATTCAGGTATAACATCCGTGGGGGTTATCACAAAATATAACTATGAATCCCTTATGGATCATCTTGGCTCCAGTGAAGAGTGGGATCTTCACCGCAAAACCGGGGGTTTGTTTATTATTCCTCCGTTTGCGTCAGGAAAGTCTGAGGTGTATCACGGAAAACTGGAAGCACTTTATACAGCCCTTAATTTTTTGAAATCCCAAAAGAGTGAATACATTGTACTTTCTGACACAATAACTATCTGTAATATAGATTTTCATGAGGTGCTTGTGGGACATATTGCATCAGGCAAGGATATTACGGTTGTTGCTTCATTGCAAAAAGAAGCAGGAATTCCTTATCCCGTAGTGTTTGAAGCAAATAATGACAGCAGCGTGAAAACCATTAGCATCAACAGTGTGGCAAAGGACGGCTCCCTTGTTGGTCTTGGAATGTTTATTATGAAACGGGAAGACCTTATTGAAGTTGTTAAAGAATGTGTTGCGGCAGGGCAGTATCATTTTGAAAAAGACTTTCTGCAGAAACATTTTAACGAAGGCAGGCTTTCGGTTTATTTGCATAAATTTGAGGGTGTTGTACTTAGAAACCAAAACATTAAATCGTATCTAAAAAATAACATTAAACTGATTGATGAAGATGTTCATAAGAGCTTATACAAATCATCTGCACCTATTTACACAAAGGTTCGTGATGAAATTCCTACTTATTATGGAGAGGGTTCTGTGGTAGATGCATGCATCATCGCAGACGGTTGCAAAATTTATGGTACGCTTAAAAATTCCGTAATATTTCGGGGTGTTACCGTAGAGGAAGGCGCACAGGTTATAGGTTCAGTTATCATGCAGGGAACAAAAATCAAAAAAGGTGCTTATATTGAAAATGCGATTATTGACAAAAATGTAGTCATCACGGAGGGAACCCGACTTTTAGGTGCTCCCGCCAGTCCTGTTATTATAAAGAAAGGTGAAACAATATGAAAATACTTTATGCCGTAAGTGAGGCTGCACCTTACATTAAAAGTGGCGGTCTTGGCGATGTTGCGCAGGCTCTTCCTGCAGCATTGTCCAAAGAAAAAGGTGTGGAAGTCAGTGTGTTCATACCATACTACAAATCTATCAAGGACAACCCGGATATTCAGGTTGAGTTTGTGAAAAGCTTCTATGTTTCTGTTGCATGGAGAAGAGAATATGTGGGGATTTTCAGAACGGTAAGCCGGAGCAAAAAACTAACCTGTTATTTTATTGATAACGAACATTATTTTTATCGTGATGGAATTTACGGACATTTTGATGACGGCGAGCGATTTACATTTTTCTCGTTGGCAATCTTAGAAGCCATGCAACAGCTTGACTATTTTCCTGATATTATCCATTGTAACGATTGGCAAACAGCCCTGATTCCTGTGCTGAAAAAAGCACTGTACGACGGGGTGTATGACAATGTCCGTACGGTATTTACTATTCACAATATCGAATATCAGGGAAAGATGCCAAATGAATTTATGCAGGATGTAATCGGGGTTGACGAATATTATAGAAGTGTTTTGACTCATAATAATTGCATTAACTTTAT
>JAZNUA010000109.1:0-4559 GCA_045592045.1 Congzhengia sp.
CTTGCAAAGTCACTTATGGGACTGTCTCTAAAAAATGTTTCCATTAAAATAAGTGATGAGAGAGGCGCAAAAATATACGAAGATTTCGGCGAAATGCTTTTTACTCACTTCGGCGTATCAGGTCCTGTTATACTTTCGGCAAGCTCTCATCTTCGTGATTTTTCAAAAAAATACATTCTGTCAATAGACTTAAAACCCGCTCTTTCGAAAGAAGATTTAGACAAACGAATTTTAAGGGATTTTTCCAAAGAGTTAAACCGAGATTTTATAAACTCGTTAGATGAGCTTTTGCCCAAAAAAATGATTCCTGTAATTATTGAATTATCGAAAATTCCGGAACGAAAAAAAGTTCGTGATATAACAAAAGCCGAGAGACTAGCGCTTGTTGATGTAATTAAAAATCTTATCCTTACCATAAACGGAGCCCGACCCATAAACGAAGCAATCATCACATCAGGCGGTGTTTCCGTAAAAGAA
Source organism: Congzhengia sp. (assembly GCA_045592045.1). Taxonomy (GTDB): domain Bacteria; phylum Bacillota; class Clostridia; order UBA1381; family UBA9506; genus Congzhengia. The sequence continues at coordinate 478 of JAZNUA010000109.1, forward strand.
ATCAACCCCAAAACCATGGAATCAAAAATTGTATCGGGGCTGTATTTTGCAGGCGAAGTCATCGATGTTGATGCTTACACAGGCGGATTTAATCTGCAAATTGCCTATTCAACGGGGTATTTAGCAGGAGAAAATGCCGGAAAGGACGAAATATGATTACTGAAAATACAGAAAAAATTGAACGAGCCGTCCTTTGTGGTGTGCATACAGGCTGTTTAGACACTCTTTCTGACACAACTGAGGAAACCATAGCCGAGCTTGAAAGGTTGGCAGACACAGCAGGCGCCGAAACTGTGGGATACTTGCTCCAAAACAAGTCGCAGATTGAAAAAGCCACATATATAGGCGAAGGAAAAATTGAAGAGCTGAAAAACGCCTGTTTGGAATTAGATGCAAATTTGGTTATTTTTGATGATGAGCTTTCGCCGATACAGATAAGAAATTTAGAAGACAGATTAAATATCCGTGTAATTGACAGAAGTATGCTGATTCTGGATATTTTTGCCCGTCATGCCGTAACGGGCGAGGGCAAAATTCAAGTAGAATTGGCACAGCTTAAATATCTCCTGCCCCGTCTTACAGGTATGGGGTCAAAGCTTTCCCGTCTGGGCGGCGGCGTAGGTACGCGCGGTCCCGGTGAAACAAAGCTTGAAACCGACAGGCGACACATTCACAGGAGAATTTCCCACTTAAAAGAAGAACTCTCAGAGGTTAAGAAGCACAGAGAATTACTTCGTGCCAGAAGAAAAAAAGAAAATCGCTACATGGTGGCAATCGTAGGCTACACTAACGCAGGAAAATCTACCATATTAAATAAATTAACAGGTTCAGATATTTTGGCTCAGGATAAGCTTTTTGCAACCCTTGACCCCACAATCAGAGGACTTACCCTTTCTGATAAGCGTGAAATTATGCTGGTTGATACGGTAGGATTTATAAGAAAGCTCCCCCATCATTTGATTGAAGCATTCAAATCCACCTTAGAAGAAGCAGCACATGCTGACTTGTTACTTTTAGTGGCAGACGGAGCCGACACAGAGGTTGATATGCACTTAGAAATTGTGTCAAGATTGCTTGCTGACATCGGTGCAGGTGATAAGCCAAGGCTCGTGGTGTTTAACAAATCAGATTTAATCCCCGAGGATAAAAACTTAACTGTTTTAGCTCAAAATGCTCCTTTTGTCGAAATAAGTGCTAAATGCGGAACGGGAATAGATAAGTTATTACAAAAATTAGAAGATTTAGTCCCCGGCAAAAAGAAAAAAGTTACACTTTTAATCCCCTACGCAAACGGACAGATTTTATCACAAATCCACGAAAACCAAACTGTTTTGGAGGAAGTCTTTGAAGCTGGCGGCACTCGCATTACAACTATGCTTGATGCAGTTTGCTACTCTAAATATCGTGAATTTATTGCGGAGGAATACGATGAATAAGGGAATGATTTATAGAACTGTACACGCTCGAGGCACAGCCGAAATCGTTGAGAAAAAATCTCGCTTTATTGCGAATGTTGCCCCTGTTTCAACAGAAGAAGAAGCCATTGCCTTTGTAAATGAGATAAAGGCAAAATATCGTGACGCAAGGCACAATGTTTACGCGTATGTTATTTCTGAAAACAACCTTTCCCGCTTTACTGACGACGGCGAGCCGTCAGGCACCGCCGGAGCACCTGTTTTAGATGTGATTTTAAAAGAAGGGCTCACTGATGTAGCAATCGTTGTAACAAGGTATTTTGGCGGAACTTTGCTTGGCACAGGTGGTTTGGTACGGGCTTATGGAAAAACCGCAAAAGACGGTGTAGTTAGTGCTCAAATTTGTGAAAAAATCTATTGTCACGAGGTTACAATGATTACTCCTTACGATATGCTGGGAAAAATACAGTATATAATAGCAAACGGCGACTACATAAGCGGCGAAACTGAATACGGTGAACAGGTTACTGTAACCGCTTTTGTAAAATTTGATTTAATAAACAAATTTTTAAACGAAGTTACAGAAGCTACAAATGCTTCTGTAAAGCCTGAAATTGTAGGAGAATTGTATATAGAAAAAATAAGCGACTGATAAAAATTAGTCGCTTATTTTTATTGATATAATCTTCCGTTTTCATACTTTGGTTCGTAGCTGACATTGATGCCTAAGCGCTTTAAAATCTTTTCGTCCTCATCACTCAAAATTACAGTAAAATGAGCATCGCTGCCACGAAGATTCTTAAGTTGCTCTTTGGCTGCACGAGCTACATCAGAGCTTAGTGCCGAGATTGTGAGAGCAATCAGAATTTCATCAGTATGGAGCCGTGGATTTTTATTTTTTAAATATTCCGTTTTTAAATTGCATATAGGCTCTAAAACATGTGCCGCAATTAAGTGAATTGATTTTTCGATATCGCCAAGCATTTTTAAAGCATTTAATAAAAGTGCAGATGCAGCACCAAGTGTATCTGATGTTTTACCCGTTACTATTCTGCCGTCAGGAAGCACCATTGCTCCTGCGGGAGCGTGGGTTTCTTCGGCACGCAGCTTTGCAGCAGGTACGGCAGGAGAATATTCAGGTGTAATACCTACCTGATTCATTAAAAGTCTGATTTTTTCCACCTGGCTTTCTAAACCTTTGCCACGAAAAGCATCGGCAGACGCTGCAAAAAATCTTCTGATAATTTCACGCTTTGAAGCATTTCTGCAAACATCATCATCTAAAATACAATTACCAACCATATTAACTCCCATATCAGTCGGTGATTTGTATGGCGATGAGCCTTGGATTTTTTCAAAAATGGTATTTAAAACAGGGAAAATCTCAACATCTCTATTGTAGTTGACCGCAACTTCGCCATAGGCATCATAATGCAGCGGGTCAATCATATTTATATCGTTTAAATCTGCCGTTGCCGCTTCGTATGCCAGGTTGACAGGATGATTAAGTGGCAAGTTCCATACAGGGAATGTTTCAAATTTTGCATATCCTGATTTTATACCACGCTTATAGTCGTGATACAGCTGACTTAAACATGTTGCCATCTTTCCACTGCCAGGACCCGGAGCCGTAATGACAACCAAGGGATGAGTTGTTTCTATATATTCGTTTTTACCTAATCCATCCTCACTTACAATGTGAGAAACATTTGACGGATACCCTTCTATCGTATAATGGCGGTAACACTTAATTCCGCGATTGTTTAGAAGGTTTAAAAAAGCGTTCGCTAAGGGTTGGTCGTTAAATCTTGTAAGAACTACACCACCCACATACAAATCCATTTCACGAAATGTATCAATAAGTCTTAATACATCATTATCGTAAGTTATGCCCAAATCTCCACGGACTTTATTTGACTGTATGTCCTCTGCGCTGATTGTGATGATGATTTCTGCATCGTCTTTTAGTTGTTGGAGCATACGGATTTTGCTATCTGGCTCAAAACCTGGCAAAACTCTGGATGCATGATAATCGTCGAAAAGCTTACCACCAAACTCTAAGTAAAGCTTTCCGCCAAACTGTGCAATACGCTTCTTTATCTGTTCTGATTGCATAGTGAGATATTTTTGGTTTGAAAATCCTATTTTATTCGTAACGCACACTTCCCTTACAAAATAAAAATAATACATAAATTATATCACAAACTTTAATAATTTAAAAGCATATTTTTGATTTTTTTGTAAAAATTGAAAAATATCTATTGATTTTATGCATATTTATGATATTATTGGAGTATATATTTTTTTTGGAGGAATTATCAATGGTAAAACATGTAATTATCTGGTCATTAAAAGATGACATCAAAGACAAAAACGCTTTGATTTCAAAAATCAAAACTGAGTTGGAAGCCTTAGTGGGAAAAATTGAAGGACTTATCGATTTAAAAATTATCACAAACGGTCTTCCATCATCTAAGGGCGATTTTATGCTTGATTCATCCTTTGTTGATGAAGCAGCCTTAAAATTCTATGCAACACACCCTGACCATGTTGCTATTGCTGACGGACTTGTTCGTCCTAATGTTGCTTCTCGTGCAGCGTACGACTACGAGGTGTAATTTTTATATTCATAATTTTAAAAAAGTTGTCGCAAAACTAATTAGTTTT
>JAZNUA010000110.1:0-2558 GCA_045592045.1 Congzhengia sp.
TTAAATGACATTCCGTAAATATCGTATTCAGATTCCTCCACCAATTCCATTTCTGTGTCGAAAACGTGCACATTTTCACCAAAATCAAACTGTCTGTAAGGACTGTTTTCTCCCATATAATCGTGGTTTCCCGCGACTATATAGACAGCTACTGAAGGAATCAGTGAAAACTGTGACCTTAAAAACTCAAGAGTTGATTTTGACACATTTTTTCCGTCAAATAAGTCTCCTGCTATTAAAAGAACATCAGCATTATGCGCCAAAGAGATTATTTTTTTGAAATTTTCTTTCATATCTTCCCGTCTGATATTCACCTTGGATATTTCAGAAATACCTGACATAGCTGAATCGAAATGTACATCAGCACAATGGATAATTTTTAAAGTCATTAGCTACCCTTCAATCTACTTTTTTATTATCTGCAAGCTCCATAGTGAAGCTGAATCTTGCAAATTGTCCCTTTTCACTTTCTGCCCACACCTGCTGTCCGTGTGCCTGAACAATACTTTTTACAATGTAAAGGCCCAAGCCTGCACCGTTTTTGTCAAGGCTTCTCGACTTATCAGTTTTGTAGAAACGATCAAAAATATGCTGGAGTTCTTCTTCATCTATACCGTTACCTGAATTTTGTACGCTCACATAGGCTTTTCCATCTTTAGAGCCGACACAAATATCTATAAAACCATTTTCCTCTGTGAATTTTATTGCATTATCCAGAAGGTTGGTCAAAACACGGGAAATCGCATCCTTATCAGCATAAACCATAAGGTTATCGTGGATAAATTCAACTGTAAGCTGGATTTTTTTGTCCGTTATTTTCTTTTCAAGCTTTATAACTGTAAGTCTTGTAAGCTCGTTTATATCAAATTCTCTCATATCAAGATTAAAGTTGCCTTGTTCCAACTTGCTTATATCCAGCAAATCGTTTACTATACGGGACAATCTTTTGCTTTCATCAAGTACAACAGACAAATACCACTGGTGCTTATCCTCAGGAATTGTGCCATCTAAAATGCCCTCAACAAAACCCGTTATAGTAGTCATAGGCGTGCGCAAATCGTGGGAAATATTAGCGACAAAGCTGTTTCGCGTGTTTTCAAATTCCTGAATCGAATACGCCATTTCATTAAAGGTTTCTCCAAGCTCTCCAAGCTCTTCTATTTCATCTACTTCCACACGCTTTTTAAAATTGCCGTTTGCTATTGATTTTGCAGCGTCACGAAGCTTTCTTATGGGCTTGGTGATTTTTTTTGCAAGAAAATATACCAATACTGCAACGAATGCCGTTGCCACTAAAATACTCCAGAAGAAGAATGAAAATACCTCTTCTCTTGCCTTGACTATTTCGGGAATGGGAACGCAAACCAAAACTCCGCCTACGACCTTTTCTCCGTACCTTATAGGTTCAGTTACAGCCAGCATATTGATGTTGTTTTCTCCCTTGATGACACCGTGAAAAACTTCACCTTTTCCCTCAATAACGCCTTTTACAAAATCCTGGCGAAGTTTGCCTGGCTGATCGTCTACACTGGAAATAACCGTTGTTCCGTCTGTATTGATAATAAAAATCTCTGTACCTGTCGTATCAGCTATCCCGTCAATGCCCGCTCTGTAGGTCTCTCCACTGGCGTGAACATCTGCAAGAACGAGTGTAACATCTGCAACCTCTTTTGCTATTCCTCTAAGTCTTTGTTCCTCTTTATTGTTAAAATAGGTCCCCAAAAAGCTGAAAACCATCGTTCCTAACAGAATTGAACTGAATAAAAATATGCCCATAACGAAGGTAAAAAGCTTTAAATAAAGGCTCTTTCTTCTCATTTTATGCCTTTCTGCCCACAGATTTCATCGCTCTTATTTCGGGCAAAATAAGGCGAATAAAAAATACCTGTTAAAGATTACTTTACTTCAAATTTATATCCTACACCCCAAACAGTCTTTAACTGCCAGTTTACATTTTCTCCTGCTGTTTCTAATTTTTCACGGAGTCTTTTTACATGAACATCTACCGTTCTTGAATCACCAAAATAATCAAAACCCCAAACTGTTTCCAACAGCTGTTCTCTTGTGAAAACCTTGTTGGGATTTGTGGCAAGATAATATAAAAGCTCTAATTCCTTAGGCGGAATATCTATTGATTTTCCGTTAATTTTTAACTCATAATTTGTAAGGTTTATGATAATATTTGGATAAACGATTTCCTTGTCCGCGTTGTCATTAGGAGCATATCTTCTTAAAACAGCCTTGATTCGTGCCACAAGCTCTTTGTTCTCAAAGGGCTTTACCATATAATCATCAGCACCCAATTCAAGACCTAAAACCTTATCGAAGGTCTCTCCCTTAGCAGTCAACATAATAACAGGTATACTGCTAACCCGTCTTATTTCACGACAAACCTGAAAGCCGTCCATTTTCGGCATCATTACATCTAATACCACCACCGATGGGGGTTTTTCCTTAAAAAGCTCTATGCCGAATTCGATCATTCTGTTTCGTTCAATATCGGAGTAATCCTGTTCACCGCTGATCAAATTTGTAAATCGCTCGCCGATCTCGCCAAA